>NZ_JBKGTW010000016.1:0-42372 GCF_046546535.1 Neisseria sp. WLZKY-1 | reverse complement strand
GAGTTTAAAAAGATTGCGATGCGTTGTGAAAAGACGGATGAATCTTTTGCTGCCAACATTTATCTGGCTGCTACGGTTTTAAGGCTGGCTTGAATGTCAACACACCCTAGTGATGAGTAGCACCTTTTTTGTCCTATATGCCCAAACGGCGGCCGGAAATCTAAGCCTCCGTTCCCCGTTGCAAAAACCATTCGCCGAACGGCCATTCGACGCTGTCGAGCAGGTTTTTGGTAATCAGACCGAGTTCGGTGTCGCCTTCGATTTGCAGTTTGCGGTTGAAGAACAGAGTGTCGGGGTCTTCTTCGCGCAGCATCATGCGCATGAAGTCGATGCCGTTGGCGGCCAGGCGCAGGTCGGGTGTGCCGTCGAAGCCGTCGGCGGTGAATTTTTCGCCGTTGGCGCTGAAACGGACTTTCACGCCTGCGTCAAGCACGTCGATTTCGAATTTGCGCCCGTCAAACAGGCTCATGTCGGCGGGCAGCAGCCCTTTTTTCAGCATAATGTTGAGGGTGGCGACAAGGGCGAAGCGCGGCGGGGCGGCGGGCAGGACGCCGCCGATTTTTCCCGCCCACGCGGGCAGGGTGATGTCAGGCAACGGCATGGTTTTCCTCCCTGATGCTCTGTACGGCGGCGATGCCGGCCTGGCCGCGCCAGTAGCCGTCGACCAGTGTGCCGGTAGACAGGGCGTCGAGTTCTTTCATGGCGTCGGCCAGGTCGGTTTGTCCGTCGAGCACGTCGCGGTGCAGGCGGATGATGTCGGCCATGCCGTGCATCTGCGGCGACAGGCGCAGGATGTTGATGCCGATTTTCTGCAAATCGCGGTGGTGCGGCAGCAGATTTTGGCAGCCGTAGGACATGGTTTGGATGCCGTTGATGGTGAGGAAGGGCTGGCCTTCGCGGGTGTTCATGGTCATGCCGTGTTCGTAGTCGAGGCAGCGGAATTCGCAGCTGTCTTTGTTGAGGTTGTAATGGCGGGCGGTAAAGCAGCGCGAGGAGTAGGCAAGCGGCATTTTGCCCCAAGCGAAGAGTTCGGTTTCGAGGCCGTCTGAAACGGCGGCGGCGGCCACGGCGGCGACTTTGTCGCGGTTCAATTCGGGCTGGGGTATCCAGCGGAAGGCGCCGAGACTTTTAAAAAGGCGTAGGGTGCTTTCGTTGTAGATGTTGAGGCTGGCGCCGGCAACGATGGGGATGCCGTGTTCGCGCGCGAGTTTCACCGCGCCCATGTCGTTGGCCTCGACTTTGAATTTGTCCTGGCCGGTGATTTTGCGCAGACGTTTGAGGTCGGACTCGCTTTCGAGCAGTACTTGCGAGGAGAGGATGACTTCTTTGCCGCTGTCGGCGAGGTCTTCGGCCAGGCCGTACCAGTCGGCAAAACGCATTTTCTGGCGGCGCGAGCAGACGACTTCGCCGAGATAGACGGTGTCGACCGGGGCGTCGAGCAGGCCGGCGTAAAATTCGAGCAGGGCTTCTTTCTGCCAGAAAAAAAGGATGGGGCCGAGGGAGAGTTTCATCGGGTTCATCGTTGTCTGTTCCTTTATTTCCACGGGCGGCTGTATGCGCCGAGGGTGGTTTGGTGGCCTTCGGACACTTTGCTTAACGCACTGTCCCACGCGGGGTTGATTCTGAAACGGGCAGGATCGGCAGCGGCGGCATCGAGCGCCTGACGCAGGGATTTGGTAACTTGCGCGGTGTACATCGGGCTGCGCTGGCGGCCTTCGATTTTCACGGCGGCCACGCCGATTTTGATGATTTCGGGCAGCATTTCCAGAATATTGAGGCTGGTCGGCTCTTCCAGCGCGTAGTAGGTTTCGTCGTTCACTTCAAAACGGCCTTTGCACAGCGTGGGATAGCCCGCCGGTTCGTTCGGGTTGTAGCGGTCGATCAGGATGCGGTTGAGGCGCACGTCCATGCGGTCGGGCAACTGCTCCCAGCGCACGGCCTTGGCGGGCGAACACACGCCCTGCATATTCGGCGACTCGCCCGTGGCGTAGCTCGACAAAATGCAGCGGCCTTCCACCATGACGCACAGGCTGCCGAAGCCGAACACTTCGATTTCGACGTCGGTGTGGTCGATAACGTGTTTCACCTGGTCGATGGTCAGCACGCGCGGCAGCACGACGCGGCGCACGTTGAACAAATCCTTCATCAGGTTGATGGCTTCGTAGTTGGTGGCCGAACCCTGCACCGACATGTGCAGGCGCAGGTCAGGATAACGGTTGGCGGCATAGGCCATCACGGCGGGATCAGCGACAATCACCGCGTCTGCGCCGAGCAAAACCGCCGTGTCCACCGCCGCCTGCCAACGCTCCACCTGCCCCGCCTGGGCGAAGGTGTTGATGGCCATCAGCACCTGCCGTCCGCGCGCGTGGGCGTATTCCACCCCCTCGCGCGCCGATTTCATGTCGAAATTCAGGCCGGGGAAATTGCGCGCGTTGGTCGCGTCTTTCAGCCCCATGTAAACCGCGTCCGCACCGTTGTCCACCGCCGTTTTCATGGCGGGCAGATTGCCGGCGGGGCAAACCAGCTCGGGAATTTTTCTCATACCGTGTTCCTTGTAAAAACCAATGTCAGCCAAAGAAAAGCGGCAGGAATTTTGTTAAAATCGCTTAACAAATCTGCCGTGAAAACCTTTATCACAAGCAAATGCACAAAATTTCATCATTTGCTGATTAATTTATTTATCGCGTTTATTTATTTTTACAATATTTACCGCACTTGGCAAGCGCAAAGGCCGTCTGAAAATCTTTCAGACGGCCTCCAACACAGCAAACCAAAGCCGAAAATCTGCAAAAAACTCCGCAGATACAGACGGATAAACCCATGTTCAAACACAAGGACCAACCATGAGCGCAACAGACACCCGCCCCCTGCTCGAAGTTGCCGCCGGCATCGTTTTCAACGAAAACGGCGAATTCCTCCTCTCCTCCCGCCCCGCAGGCAAACCTTACGCGGGCTACTGGGAATTTGCCGGCGGCAAGGTCGAAGCGGGCGAGAGCGCGGCGGATGCGCTCAAACGCGAGTTTGCCGAAGAGCTGGGCATAGACATCTGCCGCGCCCTGCCCTGGCTGGTGAAAATCCATTCCTACGAACACGCCCGCGTGCGTCTGCACTTTTTCCGCGTGCCCGCCGCAGGCTGGACGGGACAGTTGCAGGCCAGGGAAGGGCAGAGCTGGGCGTGGCAGCAGGCGGGCGCTTTTACCGTGTCGCCCATGCTGCCTGCCAACGGCGCACTGCTCAAAGCCCTGTCCGTGCCCACCGCGCTGACAGGCCGTCTGAAAGACGGGTTTTACGGCGCAAACGCCGCAGGCACATACCGCGCCGTGCCGCCAACCCGTGCGGCGGCAGACGACAAAAACCTGCTGCTGACCGCCGCCGAATACCTTTTAGACGGCCGCCCGAGCGCCGCCGAAAGCCTGTGGCTGGCGGTGGACAACCCGGCCGGTTTTGCCCGTTTGCAGGATGAAGCAGACGTAATCGTCTGGCGCGTTGGCACACACGCCGACGCACAAACCGTGCTCGACACCCTGCACGCAGGCACGAGCGTGCCGCTGGTTGTCAGCACCGACGCGGACACGGCGGCGCAATACGGCGCAGACTGGCTGGCGGCAGGGGCGCAGGCGGTGGCCGCAGAGGAGCAGCCGTAGCGGCACTGAAAACAAAAGGCCGTCTGAAAGCGTTTCAGACGGCCTCTGCCTATGGTTGCACCTTATCGGATCTTTGTTTTCAAACGGCCTTTTTGTCCAGTTCAGTCAACAGCGACACCAAATCCCCCGCGCAGCTTTGCGCTTTGGCCGCCACCTGCTCGGGCGTATACAGCGCGGGGGACGTGCCGTGGAAATAAAAGGGGTCGATGTAGTTCATCTGCGCGTAGTAGGCGGTTTGTTCGATGTTTTTGCACAACTCGCCGACACGAAAATGGGCGAGGCCGTCGGCGCGGTAGTCTTCTTCGGGCGAGCCGATGGTGATACTCGGCACGAAGTGGCGGCCTTTGAGTTGGTCGCCGCCTGTGCCATAGGCAAAGCCGTAGGTAAACACGCTGTCGAAGTATTGTTTCAAAATGGCAGGCATGTTGTACCAGTACATCGGGTATTGGAAAACAACGGTTTGATGGCGCAGCAAAGCCTGCTGCTCGGCTGCGGCGTCGATGCAAAAATCGGGATAGAGCGCGGCGATGTCGCGGATTTCGTCGCCGGGACGCGCGGCTTTGAGATGCTCGATAACGGCCTTGTTGGCGACGGATTTTTGAAAATCGGGATGGGCTAAAATAACGAGTGCCACGGTTTGTCCTGTCGGTTTGCGTTGGAAACGGCGCGGATTGTAGGCGGCGGCCGTAGTCGGTTCAATAACTATCCTTTTGTATAGTTGGGAAAAAGATGGAACAGATAAAAAAGCGGCGCCTTCGGCTTCAACGGCAAAACCTATCCCTGCACGCTCAGCGTGACGATGGATTTGGTCGGCGGCAAATGGAAGGCCGTTATCCTCTACCACTTGCAG
Organism: Neisseria sp. WLZKY-1; assembly: GCF_046546535.1. Classification (NCBI taxonomy): domain Bacteria; kingdom Pseudomonadati; phylum Pseudomonadota; class Betaproteobacteria; order Neisseriales; family Neisseriaceae; genus Neisseria; species Neisseria sp. WLZKY-1. The sequence goes on along the minus strand of NZ_JBKGTW010000016.1, from coordinate 37,878 downwards.
GACGGTGCCAAACGCTTCGGCGAGCTGCACGCGCATCTGCGCGACGCCACCGAAGCCGTGTTGAGCCGCAGCCTGAAACAGCTCGAGCGCGACGGGCTGATATCGCGCCAAGTGTTCGGCAGCAGGCCGCCGCTGAAAACCGAATACGCGCTCACGCCGTTCGGCGCAAGCTTCCTGCCCGTGCTCGCCGCGCTTACCGAATGGGGCAACCGCGCGGTGGTCGAGCGCGGCAGCTTTATCGGGGATGCGGAATAAGGCCGTCTGAAACCGTATTTCCGTTGAAACTGTGTTTTCAGACGGCCTGCCGCCGCTGCGGATGCAAAGTTTGTATACAAATTCCGGTCATTTTGCAGCGCAAGATATTTCATCATGCGCAGCGGCGGAACTGTTTAGAATAAAGGCCGTCTGAAAGCCCGCTTGCAGCTTTCAGAAACGTCATTCCCGCGCAGGCGGGAACGGCCTCTTCCCGACAACCAACACACACTCCTCAAACATGGCTTCCTTCCTCGACAAATCGCGCACCGTCGCCCCCGCGGGTTTCAACCGCTGGCTGGTGCCGCCCGCCGCGCTGGCGGTTCACCTTTCCATCGGCCAGATTTACGCCTATTCCGTATTCAACGCGCCGCTCACCAAAATCCTCGGCATCAGCGAATCCGCGCCCGGCGACTGGTCGCTGGCCACCGTCGGCTGGGTGTTCAGCATCGCGCTGGCGGTGCTGGGCGCGTCGGCCGCGCTGTTCGGCACCTGGATGGAACGCGTCGGCCCGCGCAAGGCGATGTTTGTCGCCGCTATCTGCTTCGGGCTGGGCTTTCTCGTTTCCGCCCTCGGCGTGCGCGAACACAATCTGTGGCTGCTCTATCTGGGCAACGGCGTACTCGGCGGCGTGGGGCTGGGCTTGGGCTACATCGGCCCCGTTTCGACGCTGATGAAATGGTTTCCCGACAAGCCGGGCATGGCAACAGGGCTGGCGATTATGGGCTTCGGCGGCGGAGCGATGCTGGCCTCGCCGCTCTCGGTAGCGCTGATGGACTTTTTCAAAACGCCCTCGTCCGTCGGCGTGGCGGAGACTTTTCTCGTACTCGGCGCGTTTTATTTCGTGTTTATGATGTTCGGCGTGTTCGCTATCCGCGTGCCCGCGCCCGACTGGAAACCGGCGGGTTTTGTGCCCAAAGCGGCGAAAAAGCTGGTGAGCGCCAACCACGTTACCGCCGCGCAGGCAGTGAAAACGCCGCAGTTTTACCTGCTGTTTTGGATACTGTGCCTGAACGTCACCGCCGGCATCGGCGTGCTGGGGCAGGCTTCGGTGATGATTCAGGAAATGTTTTCCGTGCACTCCGTCGGCGAAGGCGCGGCGGTGGGTGCGGCGGCGGCGGCGGGCTTTGTCGGCCTGCTGAGCCTGTTCAATATGGGCGGACGCTTTTTCTGGTCAAGCATTTCCGACCGCCTCGGCCGCAAGCCCACCTACAACCTGTTTTTCATCCTCGGCGCCCTGCTCTATTTCGCCATCCCCGCGCTGGGCGAAAGCGGCAGCAAAACGCTGTTCATCATCGGCTTCTGCATCATCATTTCCATGTACGGCGGCGGCTTCGCGGCCATGCCCGTCTACATCAAAGACCTGTTCGGCACGCTGGAAGTGGGCGCGATACACGGGCGCGTGCTTCTGGCCTGGTCGACCGCCGCCGTGCTCGGCCCGGTGCTGGTGAACTACATCCGCCAAAGCCAGATCGACGGCGGCGTGCCGCCCGCGCAGGCATACAGCGTCACCATGTACATCATGGCCGTCCTGCTGATTGCCGGACTTGTCTGCAACCTTCTCGTGCGGCCGGTTAACGAAAAACACCATGCCGACGGCAGCCGCTACCGCATCCCGCACCAAGTGCCCGCCGAGAGCGCGTTTGAAGAAGCGGCGCAGGCGGCGGAGGAAATCGCCCACAGCGGCGGCGGCGTGAAGCTGCGCTGGCTGATTGTCTGCGTGCCGCTGGCCTACGGCATCGTTATGACGGGCGTGAAAGTGGCCGGGCTGTTCGGCTGAGGCCGTTCCCGCCTTCACGGGAACGACGTTTCCGAAAGCGCAGCTTCAACGAAGTGAAAGCGCGGATTCGTCCCAAGCAGCAAAAGGCCGTCTGAAAACCCTTTTTAAGGTTTTCAGACGGCCTTTCTGCATCTGCACCGCTACGACGGCAAAGACAAAATCAGCTTCTGAAATACAGCCCGTGTTCGTCTTCGCAGCGGCGTATCGGCCAGCCGTACACAGCTTCGAGCAGTTCGGGGCGCATCACGGCGGCGGTGTCGCCCGACTCGACAACTTTGCCTTTGTTCATCAATCCGATATGGTCGGCATAACGGACGGCGAGGTTGAGGTCGTGCAAGACCATGATGGAGGGCATGGCGGTTTTGTGCTGCGCCAGATGCTGCATCAGGCGGTGTTGGTGGCGGATGTCGAGGTGGTTGCACGGCTCGTCGAGCAGCAATACGGGCGCGTCCTGCAACAGGGCGCGGATGATGTTGGCGCGTTGCTGCTCGCCGCCGGAGAGACGGCCGATGCGTTTGTCGGCCAGCTCGGCCAAATCGAAATAATCCAAGAGCGCGGCGGCGGCTTTGTCGTTCAGACGGCCTTTTTTGGCGTAGGCTGCCAGCGCGATGTAGCCGCGCACGCTCATGGGCATATTGTAGCGGCCGTGCTGGCCGACCCAAGCGGCGCGGCCTTGGCGCACTTGCGGGGCGGCGGGTGCGCCGTGCAGCAGGATTTCGCCTTGTCCAATCTGGCCGATAAGGGCGCGCAGCAGGGTGGATTTGCCCGCGCCGTTGGGGCCGATGACGGCGGTGTTTTTTGGGCGGGAAAATCGAGCGCGTCGATGGAAAGCAGGGTTTTGCCTTTAACGGCAACGTGAAGGTTGCGGACTTGGAATGTGGTTTGTGTGGTCATGATGAGGCCGTCTGAAAATGAGCGTGAACCAAAATTAAAAAATCTACGGCGTTGCTGCGCCTTGCCGTATTACCCATACTGTCTGCGGCTTGCTGCCTTGTATCTTTCTTAATTTTGATTCACTAACGTTGTATGGGGCGGATAAAGAGATACAGAAAAAACGGCCCACCGAGCAGGGCGATGACGATGCCCACGGGCAAATCGACGGGATAGGTAAGCCAGCGCGAGATGCCGTCCACAATCATCAGAAACACCGCGCCCACCCAGGCCGACAGCGCGGTAAGGCGGCTGCGTCCGCCGCTGACGGCCTGCGCGAGCACGTTGGGAATCATCATGCCGAGAAAGCCGATCACGCCCGCCAGCGACACCGCGCCGCCGGTCATCAGCGCCGCGCCGATAACGGTTTGCACGCGCACGCGGCTCACCGACACGCCCATGCTCACGGCGGTGTCTTCGCCTGTCATCAATACATCGAGCTGCCACCCCGACAGCAGCAGCAATACAAAACCAGGCAGCATGGTGCACAAGGCCAAGAGCGGCGAGGCAAAGCCCGCTTCCGACAGGCTGCCCGCCAGCCAGTTGGTTGCGCTGCGCAGCGCCATGTCGTCGGCCAGAAACATAATCATGCTCACCGCCGCGCCTGCAAACGCGCTCAATACGAAACTCAACACCAGCAGCCCCAGCGTTCCGCCGCCCACCAGCCGGTGCACGGCCAAAATCAGCAGGCACACGCCCAACGCGCCGCCAAACGCGGCCACGGGTACGCTCACCGCGCCGCCGCCGAGTGCAATCACCGAAATCACGCCCAAAGCCGCGCCGCCCGACGTACCGATCAGGCTGGGATCGGCCAGCGGGTTTTCAAACAAAGCCTGCAAAGCCGCGCCCGAAGCCGCCAGCCCCGCGCCGACCAAAAGCGCGGTGTAGATGCGCGGCAGGCGGATTTGGCGGACGGTGTCGTCCATCGCCAGCGGCGAATCCCACGCGCCAAAACCGATGCCGCTGCAAAAGTAAACGGCAGCGGCGGTAAACAGAAGGGTGAGAATGAAGGTGTGCGGTTTCATGGTTTGCTTGTGAAAATGGGGAAAGGGAAGGTGTTTTTAACTGCGTTAAAGCCATGTTTTCAGACGGACTTTCGCCGCAGAAAAACGGGCAGCCCGTCTGAAACAGTCTGCCCGATTGGTGCGAAATTTTATCATTCCGTATCCGTTTTCACCACACCCACGGGCGGCGCGGGCGCAAAAAGGCCGTCTGAAAACGTTTCAGAAACGTCATGCCCGCGAAGGCGGGAACGGCCTTTCGTCACAGGCTCAGCGGCGCAGCAGTGCGTCGGCGGCTGCTTGGGCGCGGCTGAGGATGTCTTCGGTGAGATAGGCTTTGAGTTGCGTGTAGGCCAGCGTGAGGACGGCAATGTCGTCGGTGAAACCAAAAGGCAGCAGAATGTCGGGGATGCTGTCGATGGGGCTGACGAAATACAGCAGGGCGGCGGCGATGATGAGTTTGGCTTTGGCCGGGGTTTGCGGCGAGCGGTAGAGGTAGTAGAGGGCGTAAAACTGCCGCACGACGGGCGCACCGAGGTCGGCGGCGTGGCGGGCGAGTTTTTTCAGAAAGCCCGGTTCGTTGAGTTTGCGGCGGCGGAAGGTGGGGATGTAGTCGGTCATTTCAGACGGCCTTTCTCGGTTGCGGTTGCAGTTTCAGACGGCCATATGGCTTTTCAGACGGCCTGTATCAAGCAGGCCGTCTGAAAAGTTTGGTAAGCGGTTTATCCGCGCAGGAAACGGCGGTCGAGTTTGACCAGATAGGCCAGCAGGCCGAGGTTGCCGAGGGCGACGGCGAGATAAAGCAGGCCGATGTTGTCGAACAGAAAGAGCAGCACGGCGCTGAAAATAGCGGCGGCCACCATAAACAGGCCGTTGACGATGTTGTTGGCGGCGACGGCGTTGGCGCGGAATTCGTCGCTGCTGGCGGTTTGCAGCCAGGTGTAGAGGGGCACGGAAAAAAAGCCGCCGAAAAAGCCGATGGCAATCATGCAGGCCATGACGGGATAGGCGTTGGCGCGGGTGAGGAAGGAGAAGATGCCTTCGAGCTGCGCGCTGTCGTAGTGTTGGCCGTGGGTAAGCCAGACGAGCAGGACACCGAAGACGGTGAGGCCGACGGTGCCGGCGGAAACGAGGCGCAGGTGCAGGCGGTGGCCGCTGATTTTGCTGCACAGTACCGAGCCTGCGGCGATGCCGACGGAAAAGAGGGCGAGCATGAGGTTGAAGACGTTGTCGTTGCCGCCGAGGTGTTTTTGCGTGAAGGTGGGCAGCTGGGTGGTGTACACCGCGCCGATGAGCCAGAACCAGGAGATGCCGATGATGGCGGTATAGAGTTCTTTTTGCGCGAAGGTGTCTTTGAGGAGCTGTTTGGTGCTGCGGACGATGTTCGGGTCGATGTGCTGCTGCGGGTTTTTCGCGCCGACGTAGGGCATGAAAAAGGCTGTGACCGTGCCGCCGGCGGCAATCAGCACGACCAGCGCCATCACCAGCGCGTGCGGCGCGCCCGCCAGTATCGTGCCGAGGATTTGGCCGAGGAGGATGGCGAGGAAGGTGCCCGATTCGATCAGGCTGTTGCCCATCATCAGTTCTTTGTCGTCGAGATAGTCGGGCAGGATGGCGTATTTGAGGGGGCCGAACAGGGTGGATTGCGCGCCCATGCAAAAGAGCATGGCCAGCAGCAGGGGCGCGGACTGGATGTGAAAGCCGTAGGCGGCAACGGCCATGATGAGGATTTCCAAAAGTTTGATGATGCGGGCGAAGCGGGCTTTGTCGTAGCGGGTGCTCAGTTGGCCGGAGATGGAGGAGAAGAGGAAATAGGGCAGGATGAAGAGCAGCGAGCCGAGGTTAAGCATTTGCGCGGGCGGCAGGATGCTGTTGGCGCCGAGGCCGTGGTAGCTGATCATGACAAAGAGGGCGGTTTTGAACAGGTTGTCGTTCAATGCGCCGAGAAACTGTGTGCCGAACAGCGGGGCGAAGCGGCGGCTTTTGGCAAAGGCGAAGCTGTTGTCGCTCATGGTTGTTCTCCGTGTTCGGGGCGGTTTTTTTCAGACGGCCTGTCGGGTTGCGGTGTCTGCGGCGGTTCGTGGTAGCTGTCGTCGTCCATCAGGATGCGGTGGGCAGGGCCTTCGAGGTCGTCGAACTGGCCGCTTTTGCCCGACCACCAGAAGAAATAGATAATCAGCGCGCCGAGAATTAGGCTCAGCGGCACGAGGATGTACATGCTTTCCATCAGAATGTTCCGGCAAGGTCTTCAAGGATAAAGGTTTGTCCGCCGAGGCTGAGGTATTCGTTGCGGATGCGCCCGGCGGGGGTGCCGTCGGCTTCGTAGAGTTCGACGCGGTCTTGTTCCAGCTGCCAGATGCCGGGGTTTTTGCTGTCTTGGAAGGGGGCGAGGGCGCGTTCTGCGGCGGCGGGGGGCGGGTTTTCGCTTTGCAGTTTGACGAGAAACTGCCCGGACTGCGGCGGGGTTTCGTGCTCATCGTCGTCGGTCATAACGAAGAAGCCGATATGGGTTTGGTCTTCGCTGTGGAGGCTGAAATAGTGCATGGTTCGGGGAAGCTGCGGCGCGGGAGTCCGTCTGAAAAGGGAATGGATGGGAAAAGGCCGTCTGAAAGCCTGTCGGCGTTTTTCAGACGGCCTGTCTGTCTTACAGCAGCTCGAAGTCGATGCCGGCGTTCTGTCCCCTGCGGCTTTTGAGCTGGATGGCCAGACGCAGGTCGTTGGCGGAATCGGCGTTTTTAATCGCTTCGGCGTAGGAAATCTGGCCGCTTTCGAAGAGTTCGTACAGCGCCTGGTCGAAGGTCTGCATGCCGATGTCGGTGGATTTTTTCATGATTTCTTTGATGCCGTGCACTTCGCCGCGCAAAATCAGGTCGGAAATCAGCGGCGATTGCAGCAGCACTTCCACGGCGGCCGCGCGGCCTTTGCCGTTTTCTTTCGGCACAAGGCGTTGGGAGACGAAGGCCTGCAAATTGAGCGACAGGTCGGTCAGAAGCTGGGTGCGTTTTTCTTCGGGGAAAAAGTTGATGATGCGGTCGAGCGCCTGGTTGGAGCTGTTGGCGTGGAGGGTGGCCATGCACAGGTGGCCGGTTTCGGCGAAGGCCAGCGCGTATTCCATGGTTTCCTGGTCGCGTATCTCGCCGATGAGGATGACGTCGGGTGCTTGGCGTAGGGTGTTTTTCAGGGCGGCGAACCAGTTGTCGGTGTCGACGCCCACTTCGCGCTGGGTGATGATGCAGTTTTTGTGCGGGTGGACGAACTCGATGGGGTCTTCGATGGTGATGATGTGGCCGTAGCTGTTTTCGTTGCGGTAGTCGATCATGGCCGCCAGCGAGGTGGATTTGCCCGAGCCGGTGCCGCCGACGAAAATCACCAGCCCGCGTTTCTGCATGGCGACTTTTTTCAGGATTTCGGGCAGGCGCAGGTCGTCCATTTTCGGGATGACGCTGTTGATGATGCGGATGACGAGGGCGACGGCGCCGCGCTGGATCATGGCGTTGACGCGGAAACGCGCCACGCCGTCGATGCTGACGGCGAAGTTGCATTCTTTGGTGCTTTCGAATTCTTCGCGCTGTTTGGCGGTCATCAGCGCCTGGGCGATGGCGCCGCAGGTGCCGGCGGTGAGCGGTTTGTCGGTAATCGGCGTGAGTTTGCCGTCGAGTTTGACGGCGGGCGGGAATTCGGCGGTGATGAAGAGGTCGGACGCTTTATGTTCGTACATATAGCGCATCCAGTTGTGAATGGTGTCTTTGATGCCCATCGGCTCGGAGGAAGCGGCTGCCGTCATAATGTAATCCCTGTAATTATATTAAAAGGCCGTCTGAACGGGTTCAAACGGTGCGGAAAAAACGGGCGGATTATAGCCGAGAAAACGTTTGCGGCATATCGGGCAAAGGCCGTCTGAAACGCTTTCAGACGGCCTTTTGCGCTTTAAAACGGTTTGTAGGTGGCCAGATAGTAGATGATGCCGACCACGCCCATGCTCAGTGCGTAGAAAAACCAGGCTTTGGCCGAACGCGGCTGCGATTTGAGCGCCGCCATGCCGATGAAGACGTAGCCCACCACCAAAAGCAGCTTGACGCCCAGCCAGTTGGCGTTGCCGAAGGGCGTCCAGTGGGCGATGGTCATGATCCAAAGGCCGGTGAAGAGCAGCGTGGTGTCGTTCAGATGCGGCAGCACTTTGAGCACACCCGGCAGCGGCTTTTCCGGCTTGGCAAAGCGCATCCAGTAGCGCAGGTTGAACAGCAGCACGGTCATGGCGACAAAAAACAGATGGCCTTTTTTCGCCCAAATGTAAATCATGGTTGTATCCCTTGTTTTTGTTTGGAAATTTTTTCCACCGCCAGTAAAAGCGGCGGCGAATTGCGCTGGTTGGCAAAGGCGTAGCGCAACACGGCAAAGCGCTCCTGCGGCAGGGCGGCCGCCCATTCCTGTACCGCCGCGCTCTCCTGCGCACCTGCCGGATGGCCGCCGTAGAGCACCGCCGCCAAAATGCCGCCTTCGGTCAGCAGCCCCAGCGCGGCTTCGAGCGCCGCAATGCTCGATTCGGCGCAGGTGGTGATGTTTTTGTCACCGCCCGGCAGGTAGCCGAAGTTGAACACGGCGGCATCGAGCGGCTCTTTTATATAGTCTGCCAAACGCTCGTGGCTGTCGCACACCAACACTACCTGCTTGTCCGCCCCTGCCGCTTTCAGACGGCCTTTGGTGGCGTCCAGCGCCTGCTTTTGTATGTCGAACGCCCAAACCCTGCCCGTTTCCCCGACCAGCCGTGCCAGAAGCAGCGTGTCGTGTCCGTTGCCCGCCGTGCCGTCGAGGGCGCGACCGCCTGCTTTCAGACGGCCTTCGAGCAGGCTGCGGGCGAATGTCAGGGCGTTGGGCAGCATGGGCAGGGATTTGGCGGGCAAAAAACGCGGGCAGTATAAAAGGTAATGCTGCCTCTGCCAACAGGCGGCTTTCAGACGGCCTTTGCACCCGGGAGGCCGTCTGAAAAGGCGTTACAGCAGATGCTTGAACGGGTTGCCCCTGCGGCAGACAAATTCCACGCCCTCGTCGGCGCATCCGCCCAAAAGACAGGTGATGCCGGTGACGTGGCAGATGCCGTACATCCGTCCGCTTTCGCCGACAACCAGTGCCACATCGGGCGTTTCGCCGACTTCCAGCCCTTCTTCCCCGATGCTGCCCGCGATATAGGCCAGCCTTTCGCGCGTCAGGCATTCCGTGCGGGCGCGGAATTCAAAGAGAAAATCCCGCTCGGAAAATTCGAGGGACAGGCCGTCGAACTCGCGCAGGAAAGTAGCGGGCTTTTCGCCGACAACATAGCCGCAGGCGGCGGCTTGGGCGGCAACGGCGGCGGTATCAGTGTGCCGGTTGGGATGCCAACCTGCCCTCCGCAGGGTTTGCATGGTTTTTTTGTCAAAACGCGCCATGATGTTTCCTTTTCCGCTTTTCAGACGGCCTCACAGCAGCGGGCTCATCAGTCTGACGGTGTTTTCCACCAGCCCCCACCATTTGGGGCGTTTTTCCCACACTTCGGCGCTGATGCGGCGGCTGTCGGCCAAATAGCCCTGTTGCAGAGCGGCGATGCGGGCGGTGGTGGGGCGGTCGTAGATGGCGAGGCTGATTTCCAGATTGAGGAAGAAGCTGCGCATGTCCATGTTGACCGTGCCGAAGAGGGCGTAATCGTCGTCGATCACCATGGTTTTCGCGTGCAGCAGGCCGCCTTCGAAGAGGGCGATGTCCACGCCCGCGGCCAGCAGCATCGGGTAGTAGGCGCGCGAGGCGTAGCGCACGAGCAGGGAATCGACCTGCGCCGGCAGAATGAGGGTTACGGCCACGCCGCGCTTGGCGGCAGTGGTAAGGGCAGTGAGCAGCGGCTCGTCGGGCACGAAATACGGCGTGGTGATGGTGACGCGGCGGGTGGCGGAGTGGACGGCGCTGACAATGGTTTCGTAAATCACGCGGTCGCTCTGGTCGGGTGCGGAGGGGATCACCTGCGCCACAATGCCGCCCTGCGCCATGTTTTCCGGCAGCAGCGTCGGGATGCGGTCTTCGTGCAGGGCGATGTATTGCTGTATGCCTTGCAGGTTTTCGTCGTCTTCCACCGCCAGATCGGCAAAGAACACGGCCGACATTTCCAGCACCAGCGGCCCGGTGCAGCGCATCATCACGTCCACCCATTCGCCGACGCCCGAATCTTGTTTGAAAAAACGCGGGTCGACGAGGTTGTAGCTGCCCGTGTAGCCGACTTTGCCGTCCACGACGAGGATTTTGCGGTGGTTGCGCAAATCGCTGCGCGTGAAGAAGGTGCGCAGCAGGCCGACGGGCAGCGAGGCGTGTACTTCCACGCCCGCGTCGCGCAGAGTTTGCGCCCAGCGGCTGTCGAAAAAGCCGAGGCTGCCCACGGCGTCGGCCAAAACGGCGCAGTCGACGCCGCGCTGCGCCGCCCGCGCCACGGCGCTCATCAGCTCTTCGATGCGCCCCTGCGGCTCGATGATGTAAAAGGCCAGCAGGCAGGAATGCTGCGCCGCTTCGATGTCGGCCAGCATGGCGTCAACGATTTCGTCGGTGGTGGAGAGCAGCTCCATCGCGTTGCCCTGCGTCGCACCCAGGCCGGTAACGCGCTCGGCGATGCGGCCGATGCCGTGGTAGCGCGGTTTTACCTGCCCGGCAATGTCGAGGTAGCGGTCGGCCAGATATTTTTCGGCGAAGCCGCGGTAAAAACGGTTCATCTCGCCGCTGCGCTTGGCGCGCGCCGCACCCAATCTGGGTTCGCCGAGCATCAGATAGGCCAGCGTGCCGAAAATCGGAAATAGAAACAGAATGATGAGCCAGGCGAACACCGAACCGACATTACGCTGCTTATAAAGCACGCGCACCATGCAGGCGAGTGCGGCGCAGGTATGGGCGGCAAGGAAAATCTCGCCCCAAGTGATGTTTTGCAAAACGGACAAAGCGATCTCCGTGCGGCAGACAGTCAAACAGGCAGGCGATTATAGCGGCGCGTGCGGCAGCGCCAAGAGAGGCCGTCTGAAAGGCACGGCGGGCGGCCGCAACGGCGTTTTGTCTGCGCTTTCAGACGGCCTCTTTTGCGGTTGTGCCGCCGCACCTATACAATCGGCCGCCTGTCCGCATCCGCAGGAGATTTCCCATGCCGTATCTGCTTTTCGTCCTTGCCCTGATTGTCGGCATCGTCAACGGTGCGCCGCTGTCGGGCTTTCTGCTCGGCGCCGCGCTGTGCTACACCGTGCACACCGCCCAAAAGGCGCAGCGCGAAAGCGGCGGCACGCAGGCGCTGCGGCAGGAAATCCAAGATTTGCGCCGTCGCGTGCGCCTGCTCGAAGCGCAGATCAGGCCGTCTGAAAACCCGTCGGCAGACGTTTGCGAGCCGCCGCAGGCCGAAAACGGCGGCGTTCAAAAACGTTATCCCTGTATGCCTGAGACGGGGACGGCCTTTTCTCCACAGACAGAGATGGCAGAAAACGAAACACCGCCCTCCCCCGCCCTGCCGCCGCGCCATGCCCGCGCAGACGTTTCCGCCCTCGCCCGATTGCGTGCGCAGCGGCAGGACGGCACGATGCACGGCGCACCGACGCAGGCCGCAGCCGCCCGCGTGCAGGCACAAACGGCGCAAACCGCGTTTCAGACGGCCTCCCAAGCGCAGAGGCCGTCTGAAAACGAAACGGCAGACCAAGCCGCGTGGTATGACAATAATGCTTTGGCATCGTGGTTTGTCCGCAGCAATCCGCTGTTGAAAACGGGCGTGGTGGTGCTGTTTCTCGGCCTGGCCTTTTTGCTGCGCTATGCCTCGGAGCGCGTGCATGTGCCGGTGGGGCTGCGTTATCTGACGGTGGCGGGCGCGGGTTTGGCGGCGGCGCTGGCGGGCTGGAAGTTGCAGGCGCGCCGCCGCGATTACGCGCTGGTATTGCAGGGCTTCGGTTTGGCGGTGATGTATCTCACTGCGCTGGCGGCTTTGAAACTGCATCCGCTGCTGCCCGCGCCTTTGGTATTCGCGCTGATGGTTTTGCTGGTGACGGTAATGGCGGCCTCGGCGGTGAAACAGAACGCGCAGGCGATGGCGCAGGTGGCGCTGGTTGGCGGTTTGGCCGCGCCGCTGCTGGTATCCGACGGCAGCGGGCGTTATCTGGTGCTGTTTTCCTATCTGGCGCTGCTCAACGGCGGCGTGGCCTTTATCGCCTGGTTTAAGGCTTGGCGGCCGTTGAACCTCACCGGTTTTGCCGGCACGTTTCTGATTGCCGCCGCGTGGGGCGCGCGCGATTACGCACCCGATCTGTTCGCAACGACCGAGCCGTTTTTGCTTTACCACGGGCTACTTTATACGCTAGTGGCGGTGTTTTTCGCCCGCCGCCATCTGTGGGAAAACGAAGAAGACGATGTGCCGCCCCTGGCCGACAACGCCTCCTTCGGCGAAATTGTCGCGCGCATTGCCGCACACGGTATGCGCGTGCATCTGATCGACCATGTGCTGCTCTTTGGCACGGCGGGCGCGGCCTTCACCCTGCAATGGCATATGGTGAAACATTGGCCGCACGGCGCGGGCTGGTCGGCGCTGGGCTTTGCCGCCGCGTACGCCTGCGCCGCGCTGACGGTGCAGGGCGGCGGTTTGGCACTGCTGCGGCAGGCGTTTGCCGCGCTCGCGCTCGCTTTTGCCACGTTGGCCGTGCCGCTGTTTTTCGACGGCGCGGACACCGCCTCGCTGTGGACGCTGGAAGCGGCGCTGACCTATTACTTCGGCCTGCGCCAGCGTCTGCCGCATCTGCGTTTGGCGGCTTTGGCGGTGTATCTGCTCGCCGCTGTTGCCCAGCTTGCTTCCTACCGCGTTTCAGGCCGCCTGATTACCGGTTCGCCGCTGTCGACGCTGCTGGCGGCGGGCGGCGGCGGACTGGTTTATCTGTTGTGGGCACTGTACCGCCGCGAGGGTTCGGCCGCATGGGAACGCAGCTGGCAGACGGCTGTACTGACCGCCGCGCTGTTCTACGCCTCGCTGCTGCCGCTGCTGTGGTTCTCGTCGTCCAAGACGCTGCTGCTGTCCTACGCGCTGCTGTCGCTGCTGTGGGCGGCCTGCCAATACCGACAGCGGCAAACCGTGTTCGCCGTGTTCTCGCTGCTGTGTGCACTGGCGCTGCCCCTGATTTATCTCGCCAAACCGTTCTGCTGCACGGTTTTCGCCCTACTGAAAACCGACGCAGCACACGCGGCGCTGCCGCCGCTCGAAGCGGCGCAATATCTGACAGCCGCCGCGCTGACGGCCGCCGCCGCATGGCTTTTGTCGCGGCCGCAATGGCGCGAGTCAGAGCAGACGTCTTGGTCGGGAGCAACGGTGTTTGCCGTTGCGCTGCTGCTGGCCGACGCGGCGTGGCGCGGCGTTTTGGGCTCGTCCGGAAACATCGGGCGCTGGCTGCACCCGCTGCTGTTGCTGACGCCCTTTGCCGCAGCCGCCCGTTATCTGCGCTGGCGCGAGGCGCAATACGTTCTGCTTGCGCCCGCCTTTTTCTTCGCCGCCGCGCTGTTGACGGAAAACTTCCGCGCCGCACCGCTCGTCGCATGGCCGATACTGGCGGCGCAAACCGCGCTGACCTTTTGGCTGCTCGGTTTGGCTGACGAAGAAGGTGCGGAAAATGCCGAAGAAAACGGCCGACGCGGCGTGTTCTTCTATCTGCATGCCGCCGCGCTGTTTCTGTTTGCCCTGCTGTGGCAGAAACTGGTGTTTCAGACGGCCTCGTTGTTCCTGTCGGGCGCGTGGCTGCAACTGTCGTGGCTGGCCGTGCCTGCGGCCTATTGGCTGGCGGCGGAGCAAGGCGCGCTGCCGCTTTTCAGACGGCATCCCGCCGTTTACGGCAGTTTCGGCCGCGCCCTGTGCGCCTTTGCCGCCGCCGCGTGGCTGCTGTGGACCAACACCGCCGCGCCCCACCGCCCCGCGCCGCTGCCCTATCTGCCGCTGTTTAACCCGACGGAGCTGGCCGCCGTCGGCCTGCTGTGGTTCGGCTTCCGTTCGCTGCCGCATATCCATCTGAACGAAGAAACGCGGAAAACGGCCGCATACGCCCTGTCTGCCCTCGCCTTTTTCACCCTCAGCGCGGGCGTGATGCGCCTCTGGCATTTCTACGGCGGCATCGGCTGGAATCTGGCCGAACTCCTGCGCTCCGTCGGCTTGCAGGCCAGCCTGTCCGTCGTGTGGGCGGGTGCGGCCATCGTGCTGATGGTGGCGGGCAACCGCAGCGGCAGCCGCAGCCGCTGGATAGGCGGCGCCTCGCTGATGGGCGCGGTGGTGGTGAAACTCTTCCTCGTCGAGCTGGGCAACAGCGGCGGCATCGAACGCATCGCCTCCTTCATCATCGTCGGCCTGCTGCTGCTTCTGGTCGGCTGGTTCGCGCCCGTGCCGCCGAAAGACAAACATTAGGAATCCCATGAACAAACCCCTAAACATCACCCCCATCCCCGCCCTGTCCGACAACTACGTCTGGCTGCTTTCAGACGGCCTCAACGCCGCCTGCGTCGATCCCGCCGAAGCCGCGCCCGTGCTCGATTATCTGCACGCGCGCGGCCTCGTCCTCACGCAAATCTGGATTACCCACCACCACCACGACCACACCAGCGGCATCGCCGGACTCAAACGCCGCTTCCCCGACTGCACCGTCTATGGCAACAGCGACATCGCCGAAGCCGACGAAACCGTCGGCGAAGGCAGCAAAATCCGTTTTGCCGGACACCGCGCCGACGTGTGGCACATCCCCGGCCACACCGACCGCCACCTCGCCTACCTGCTGCACGACGCAGGCCGTCTGCACGTTTTCTGCGGCGACACCCTCTTCTCCGCCGGCTGCGGCCGCGTCTTCACCGGCACGCCCGAAGAACTCGCCGCCTCCTGCCGCCGCCTCGCCGCCCTGCCGCCCGACACCCTTATCTACCCCGCCCACGAATACACCGCCGCCAACCTCGCCTTCGCCGCCCACATCGAACCCGACAACGCCGACACCGCCTGCGCCCGCAAAGAGGCCGCGCACACCCCCACCCTGCCCGTCACCCTTGCCCACGAGCGGCGCATCAACCCCTTTCTGCGCACCGGCGAAGCCGCCGTCCGCCGCCGCGCCGCCGAACTCTGCGGCCGCGAACTGCACGGCGAAACCGCCGTTTTCACCGCCCTGCGCGAATTGAAAAACGGATTTTGAAAACAGGCCGTCTGAAAGCGCAGCTTCAACAAAGTCAAAACACTTTCAGACGGCCTCAACGCAGCAGGGGAATAAAACATGAAAATCATCAGCAAATTTAAAGATTTTTACGATTTCAAAGTCGCCAAATACGGCGTCGATCCGATTTTGGTGTTCGACCGCCGCGCGCGCGAAGATTTGCCCGCGCCCAAAGCCTTGCCCGCGCCGCTGCCCGAATGGGAAAAAGAGCTTGACGCGTGCGTCGTCGTATCGTGGCTCTATGTGGGCAATGTTCAGACGGCCTTGTTCAACAGCGGCGAACGCGTGTATAGCGCGGCGAATATCGAGTCCGTCCGCATCGAAAACCGCAACGGCTGGATGGACAAATTTCTCTGCTTTTGCGACGGGCAGGAATACTGCCTCGTCGGCTACAACTATTGGGTGCACCACAGCGAAGAACTGCACAGTTTGCTCGCACCAAAAGAAATCAGGCGCAACAACATCCCGCGCCTGCAGCCCTACCGCGACATCCCCCTGCTGCTGGCCTATTTCCCGCAAGTGCAAACCGAAGACGGCGAAACCATACGCGACATCAGCGACTACACCGCCTACGCCGCCAACCCGCAGCTCTCCGCCCTGGGCGTGTATCTCGACCCCGATTTCGTCTGGCAGAAAATCGTGGAATACCTGTCGCAACTGAAAAGCGAAGCCGAAACCAGCCCGCCCGTGCCCGACCAAGCCAAAATCGGCAACAAGGGTTTTGACGAAAAATATTCCTTCCGTCCGAAGATGAAAAGGCGTCCCCGCCTACGCGGGGATGACGTTTCTGAAAGGAACAAAAAATGAGCGCGTCCCTTATCCGTCCGCAAGATGTGGAAACCGCCGACTGCCTGTTGGAAAACATACAAATCGGCGGCAAACATATCACGCTGCATTTCGCAGAAATCTACCACACCGATTTGCAGGCTTTTGCGCCAAACGTCGTGATCGAAATTTCCGACTGGCAGCAGTTCCGCGGCCGCGCCTACCATGCGAAAACCGGGCGTTCGCGCACGATTGCCGAAAGCCGTATTGAGCCGCTCGAAGCAGTTGCGGCATACCGTTTTTCAAACGGCCTGTTGACACTGCAAGGCTTCGCCCTGCCGCCGTCGGAAGAGTGGCTGGAATACGGTTTTGTGCAACCTGTTGTCCGCATCACGCAGAGGCCGTCTGAAAAGAGAAAACCGTGAGCCTGCTCCTGCAAATTTCCACAGCGTAAGACCTGACCGGCTGCCGCATTTTCGTCTGCTTTGTGCCGGCGCAAATCCTGCGCGAGGCAGAGCAGCAGGAACGGCGGAAATATTGGCAGAACAAGCCGACAAGCACGGCATTCCCTCCGCCGTGGTGCGCCTGCCGGGCAGCCGCGCCATCCGCAGCGCGTTTTCGCGGCAGGAATTTTGCCGAAGGCTGATGATTCCGATTCCGCAGCAAAAAAGGCCGTCTGAAAGCCCGATAAGGGATTTCAGACGGCCTTTTACCGTTTTGCCTGTTTGAAGGAGGCCGTCTGAAAGAAGGCAGATGCTGCATTGCGCTTTCAGACGGCCTCTTGCCGACGGATTAGTCCAGTTTTTTGAAATGGCGGCGGCGTTCGAGCTCGCTCAGATAGCGTTTGCGCAGGCGGATGGACTGGGGGGTGATTTCGACCAGTTCGTCGTCGTCGATAAATTCGACGGCGCTCTCGAGCGTGAGCTTGATGGGGGTGGTGAGGCGCACGGCTTCGTCGGTACCGCTGGCACGCACGTTGGTGAGCTTTTTGCCTTTGAGCGGGTTGACGACCAAATCGTTGTCGCGGCTGTGGATGCCGATAATCATGCCTTCGTAGATTTTGTCGCCGGGGGAGACAAACATGCGGCCACGGTCTTCCAAGTTCCACAGGGCGTAGGCGACGGCTTCGCCCTGCTCTTGGGAAACCAGCACGCCGTTGTGGCGGCCGGGCATGTCGGGCTTCACGGGTGCATAGTCGTCGAAGACGTGGCTCATCAGGCCGACACCGCGCGTCATGGTCATAAATTCGCCTTGGAAGCCGATCAGGCCGCGGGCGGGGATGTGGTATTCGAGGCGGGTGCGGCCGTTGCCGTCGCTTTCCATATTGGTGAGCTCGCCACGGCGGCGGCCGAGTTCTTCCATCACTGCGCCCTGGTTGTCGTCGGGTACGTCAACGGTCAGGTTTTCATAGGGCTCGCATTTTTGGCCGTCGATTTCGCGGAACACGACGCGCGGTTTGCCGACGGCGAGCTCATAACCTTCGCGGCGCATGTTTTCCAGCAGGATGGTGAGGTGCAGCTCGCCCCGGCCGGATACGCGGAATACGTCGGCATCGGCGGTGTCTTCCACGCGCAGGGCGACGTTGGTGAGCAGCTCTTTTTGCAGGCGGTCGCGGATTTGGCGGCTGGTGACGAATTTGCCTTCGGTGCCGGCCAGCGGGCTGGTGTTGACCATAAAGTCCATGGTCAGGGTGGGTTCGTCCACGCTCAGCATCGGCAGGCCGACGGGGTTGTCGCGGTCGGCAATAGTCACGCCGATGCCGATGTCTTCGATGCCGGAAATAATCACGATGTCGCCTGCTTCGGCTTCTTCCAACGGCACGCGCTCCAGGCCTTTAAAGCCGAGCAACTGGTTGATGCGGCCTTGGGCGACTTGCTGCTCGTGGTTCATCACGGCAACAACCTGGCCGGGTTTGATGCGGCCATTGAGAATGCGGCCGATGCCCAGGCGGCCGGTGTAGTTGTCGTAGTCGAGCTGGGAGATTTGCAGTTGCAGGGGGGCGTCGGCATCGCCGCTGGGGGCGGGAGTGTGTTTCAGGATGGTGTCGAACAGCGGGCGCATATCGCTGCTCTCGTCGCTTTCTTCGAGTTTGGCAAAGCCGCTCAGGCCTGATGCGTACACAATCGGGAAATCCAGCTGTTCTTCGGTGGCGCCGAGATTGTCGAACAGATCAAAGGTTTGGTCGATTACCCACGAGGCGCGGGCGGTGGGTTTGTCGATTTTGTTAATCACAACAATGGGTTTTAAGCCCAGCGCCAGCGCTTTTTTGGTCACGAAGCGGGTTTGCGGCATCGGGCCTTCTTGGGCGTCAACCAGCAGTACCACGCAATCGACCATGCCCAATACGCGCTCCACTTCGCCGCCGAAGTCGGCGTGTCCGGGGGTATCGACGATGTTGATGTGGTAGCCTTCGTATTCGATGGCGGTGTTTTTGGCGAGAATGGTAATGCCGCGTTCTTTTTCGAGATCGTTGCTGTCCATCACGCGCTCGTCCACCTGCTGGTTGGCGCGGAAAGTGCCGGACTGGCGCAGCAGCTGGTCAACCAGCGTGGTTTTGCCGTGGTCAACGTGGGCGATGATGGCGATGTTGCGGATTTGTTTCATAAGTTTTGTACTTTTGCTGACGGAATGGAAAAGCGGCGGATTATAGCACTTTGCCGCCGCAGGGTCGGATTTTTACCGCGTGCAAAAGTCTGTTGCACGGGCGCTTTTTTGCATTTGGTTAAACTATGTAAATAACAAAATTTATTGAGAGCTTTTATTAAAATCAAACGGATTAAAACCCTAAAGGAAACAAAGCAATACTTTCAGACAGCCTTCTTCAAGCCCCCAGCCTTTTGCCTGATAATTGTTTGTATTTTAAAAGAAAAGTTGCATTGCGTTTTGGCGCTGCTAGAATGCGCCCATTCAAAAAACGCCGCCCGAAACAAGGCGGGACACAAACCTTCTGCCAAACCCAAACCACACCAATTTTTTTTAATCCGGACAAACAAGGAAATAATTATGCAAGGCGATAAAGCAGTCATCGACTATATGAACGAACTTCTGGCGGGCGAGTTGGCCGCGCGCGACCAATACTTCATCCACTCCCGCATGTATGCCGAATGGGGCTACAACAAACTCTTCGAGCGTCTCGGCCACGAAATGGTTGAAGAAACCGAACACGCCGAACAGTTTATCCGCCGCATCCTGATGCTGGGCGGCACACCCAACATGGTACCCACCGCGCTGAACATCGGCAGCGACCTGCCCTCCATGCTCAAAGCCGATTTGAACACCGAATTGGAAGTGCGCGCCGCACTGAAAAAAGGCATCAAACTGTGCGAGGAAAAACAGGACTACGTCACCCGCGACATCATGGTCAAACAACTGGCCGACACCGAAGAAGACCACGCCCACTGGCTCGAACAGCAGCTGCGCCTGATCGACATCATGGGTCTGGAAAACTACACCCAAAGCCAGCTGTAAACAGCCACACAAAAGGAAAGAAACATGCAAGGCGACCGCAACGTCATCCGCGGGCTGAACAAAAACCTCGGCCTTTTGCTGGTGACCATCAACCAATACTTCCTCCACGCCCGCATCCTGAAAAACTGGGGCTTGGAAGAGCTGTCGGAACATTTCTACAAGCAGTCCATCCGCGAAATGAAATCCGCCGACGCCCTAATCGAACGCATCCTGATGCTCGAAGGACTGCCCAACCTGCAAGAGCTGGGCAAACTCCTGATCGGTGAGAACACCGAAGAAATCATCAAATGCGACCTGGCCAAAGAGGAAGAAAAACACGCCGAGCTGGCCGCCGCCATCGCCCTGTGCGAAGAAAGCCAAGACTACGTCAGCCGCGCGCTGTTGGAAAAACAGAAAAACGTCAACGAAGAGCATATCGACTGGCTGGAAACCCAGCAGGAACTGATTGCCAAAATGGGCCTGCCCAACTACCTGCAACTTGGGGCGCAAGAGGACTAAGGCGAAACAAACCGCCGCTGCAAACCACTGCCAAACAAGCAGCAACCCTGCACCCTGCCACGGCATACCGCAAAACGGTATGCCGTTTTTTTGCCCGCCGCACACGGATTCGGCTGGCAAACACGCTACAATCCGCCTGCCATGCGCCTTTCAGACGGCCTCAGGCCGTCTGAAAGGCAAAGCAGCCGGAAAGGCCGTCTGAAACAAACTCCCCGCCCCCACAAAAGGAAAAGCCATGACCGACATCCTGCTCGACTCCCGCCCCGTCCGCGCCAACACCGTCTACTGCATAGGCCGCAACTATGTAGACCACATCGCCGAGCTGCAAAACGAAACCCCGACCGAACCGCTGGTGTTCCTCAAACCCAATTCCGCCATTATCGGCAGCGGCGCGCAAATCGTCCTGCCCGCATACAGTGCCGACGTGCATTACGAAGCCGAGCTGGTGCTGCTGATCGGCGGCGATGCCGACAGTCTGAACGAAAACGAAGCCCTCGCCCTAGTCGCAGGCTACGCCGCCGGCCTCGACCTCACCGCCCGAGATGTCCAAACTGAATTGAAAAACAAAGGCCTGCCGTGGACAAAAGCCAAAGGTTTCAAAAGCGCGGCCTGCGTATCGGACTTCCTGCCCGCCAGCCGCCTGCCCGACCCGCTGCACACCCACTTTTCCCTGCGGCAAAACGGCATCCTGCGCCAGCAGGGCGACACCTCCCTGATGATTTACAGCCTGCCCGCCATCCTTTGCCATCTTGCAGAAACCTACGGCCTACGCCGCGGCGACATCGTCTTCACCGGCACGCCTGCTGGTGTCGGCCGTCTGAGCGGCGGCGACAGGCTCGAACTGGATCTCTGCGGCCTGATACAGGCCGCGTTTACCGTCGCCCCCGCAGCAACGGAACAAACGGAATAATTAAGAGGCCGTCTGAATACTTTTCAGACGGCCTCATGCCGCAAAACAGAAAAGGCCGTCTGAAACCCACCCAAGCCCCGTTCCCGCGAAAAACAACCCCTCCGCAGCCGCCCGCACCCCATGCGGGCGGATTATTTATTTCAGACGGCCTGTGTTAAAATGCGCCGTTATCGCCTTTAAAAACAGGTTCAAAAATCCCATGCTTACCCAACTGGCAAAAAAAGTATTTGGCAGCCGCAACGACCGCCTGCTGAAACAATATCGGAAAACCGTAGCGAAAATCAACGAATTGGAAGCAGGCATCCAAGCGCTAGACGATGCCGCGCTGCAAGGCAAAACCGCCGAATTCAAACAGCGCATCGCCGAGGGCGCAAGTTTGGACGACATCCTGCCCGAAGCCTTCGCCGTCTGCCGCGAAGCCTCGCGCCGCGTGCTCGGCATGCGCCATTTCGACGTCCAGCTGATCGGCGGCATGGTGCTGCACTACGGCAAAATCGCCGAAATGCGCACCGGCGAGGGCAAAACCCTGGTCGCCACCCTGCCCGTGTATCTGAACGCCCTTTCGGGCAAAGGCGTGCACGTCGTCACCGTCAACGACTATCTGGCACAGCGTGACGCGGCAACCATGCGTCCGCTTTACAACTTCCTCGGCCTCGAAGTCGGCGTCATCATCAGCGATCTCGACCCCTTCCAGCGCCAAACCGCCTACGGCGCCGACATCACCTACGGCACCAACAACGAGTTCGGTTTCGACTACCTGCGCGACAATATGGTCGTCAACCAATACGACAAAGTGCAGCGCGAACTGAATTTCGCCGTAGTGGACGAAGTCGACTCCATCCTCATCGACGAAGCGCGCACGCCGCTGATTATCTCCGGCCAGGCCGACGACAACGTCAGCCTGTACAAAATCATGAACCAAGTCCCCCCGCAGCTGTTCCGCCAGGAAACCGAAGAAGGCGAAGGCGATTACTGGGTGGACGAGAAAAACCACAGCGTCCTGCTCAGCGAAGCCGGCCACGAACATGCCGAAGCCATCCTGACGCGCATCGGCCTGCTGGCCGAAGGCGATTCGCTCTACGCCGTTTCCAACATCTCCCTGATGCACCATCTGATGGCCGCCCTGCGCGCCCATTCGCTGTTTCACAAAGACCAGCACTATGTGATTCAAGACGGTGAAATCGTCATCGTCGACGAATTCACAGGCCGCCTGATGTCGGGCCGCCGCTGGTCGGACGGCCTGCATCAGGCCATCGAAGCCAAAGAAGGTGTCGAAATCAAACGCGAAAACCAAACCCTCGCTTCGATTACCTTCCAAAACTACTTCCGCCTCTACACCAAACTCGCCGGCATGACCGGCACGGCCGACACCGAAGCCTTCGAATTCCAGAGCATCTACAATCTGGAAACCGTCATCATCCCGACCAACCGCCCGATTCAGCGCAAAGACTTCAACGACCAGATTTTCCGCTCGGCCGAAGAAAAATACGAAGCCGTCGTCAAAGACATCATCGAATGCTTCAACCGCGGCCAACCCGTACTCGTCGGCACCACCAGCATCGAAAACTCCGAACTCGTTTCCACCCTGCTGCGCCAACATGGCATTCCGCACAACGTGTTAAATGCCAAAGAACACCAGCGCGAAGCCCTGATTGTGGCGCAGGCGGGCAAAGTCGGCGCGATTACCGTCGCCACCAATATGGCCGGACGCGGTACCGACATCGTGCTAGGCGGCAACGTCAAACACCAGGCCGACGCCGTCCGTGCCGACGAGAGCCTAAGCGAAGAAGAAAAAGCCGCCAAAATTTCCGCCCTGGAAAACGGCTGGCAGGAAGAGCACGACAAAGTAATGGAAGCGGGCGGCCTGCACATCATCGGCACGGAGCGCCACGAGAGCCGCCGCATCGACAACCAACTGCGCGGCCGCGCCGGACGCCAGGGCGACCCCGGTTCCAGCCGATTCTACCTCTCGTTTGAAGACCCACTCCTGCGCCTCTTCGCGCTTGACCGCGCCGCCGCCATCCTCAACCGCCTCGCTCCCGAGCGCGGCGTCGCCATCGAAGCGGGCATGCTCACCCGCCAGATCGAAGGCGCGCAGCGCAAAGTCGAAGGCCGCAACTTCGATATGCGCAAACAGGTTTTGGAATACGACGACATCGCCAACGACCAGCGCAAAGTCATCTACTTCCTGCGCAACGACATCCTCGCCTCCGGCAGCATCAGCGAAATCGGCAAAGAATTCCGCACCGAAACCGTCTCCGCACTGATCGATACCCACATGCCGCCCGACAGCATGGAAGAACAATGGGATCTGCCCGGACTGGAAGCCCGCCTCGCAAGCGATTTCCGTCTGCATGCCGACATCCAAGGCTGGCTGAAAGCAGACAACACGCTCGACAACCAAGACGTGAAAGAACGCCTGCTGGCACAAATGGAACAGGATTACAGCAACAAAACCGCCCTTGTCGACGAAAACGAAATGCGCCAGTACGAACGCAACGTCATGCTGCAAGTCATCGACACCCAGTGGCGCGACCACCTGTCGGCTATGGACTACCTGCGCCAGGGCATCCACCTGCGCGGTTACGCCCAGAAAAACCCCAAGCAGGAATACAAACGCGAAGCCTTCGAAATGTTCCAAAACCTGTGGAACAGCATCAAATACCAGATTGCTTCGATACTGGCTTCCGTACAGGTCCGTATGGACGAGCCGCTGGCACAGGAGAGCGAACCTGCCGATTTAGCCGACCTGAACGCCCACGCCTTCCAAGCCGACGCGCCCGACATGGAAGAAGTGCTGTCGCAGTCGCGCAGCGGGCTGGCCGCCGAAGCCTTCGACCCCAATGCCGACAACAGCAGCTACACCCCCGAAGCGCTGGCCGCGCGCGGCATCGTCGTCCACCGCAACGACCCCTGTCCCTGCGGCAGCGGCCTGAAATACAAACACTGCCACGGCAAGCTCGACTGACGCCGCCTCCGCAGCAAGCGCCAACTGCGCCGCAAAGCAACTTTGTGCTTTGCGGCGCAGTTTTCACATCCGCCTGCGCCAGCCGGCAAACCACCCCTGCAAGCCAATCGCTATAAAATTCATTCCGCCGTATGTTAAAGTAGCCCCCTTTCCGTTACAGGCCGTCTGAAAGCCGGATTTCAACGCAGCCAAACCGCCGCCGCGCAAAGTCCGAACCGCCCGCCAGACCGCCCCCAGCACCCACCGAGAACACCATGTCTGACAAAAAATCCCGCCTGACCACCGCCGCCCTCACCATCCTGCTGACACTCGCCGCCTCCGCCCTCCACGCCGCAGGCACAAGCGGCCGCCCCGTCACAAAGGTTGGCAGCCACCGCCACATCACCATCGACGCCGCTGAAGCCGCCCGCCGCGAAGCCGTCGTCAAACGTACCAACGACGCCTTCACCCTCTTCGGCGCCGAAATCGCCCTGCACAAAGGCGACCCCGCCACCGCCCTAGGTACCTATCTCGTCATGCTCGAACGCACCCGCGACCCCGAAGTGGCCGAACGCGCGATGGACATGGCCGTCGGCCTCGGCGCTTACGAACAGGCCGAACAAATCTACCAGAGCTGGCTGAAAATCGAACCCGTCCCCGGCCCCGCCCTCAAACGCATCACCTGGATGCGCGACATGGTACGCGGCCACTATGCCAACGCCCGCGACGGCTTCGACGCCGCCCTCGAAGGCGCCGACGAAGGCCAGCGCAGCCGCATCTTCCTGCTCACCGCCCAAACCGCCGCGCAAAACCCCGCCGTGGCCAAACTCATGGAAGAACCCGTCCACAACCGCGCCAAAACCTACCTCGACAAACCCGACGCCGTCATCGCCGACGCCATCCTCAGTGCCCTCAACGACAAAACCGCCGCCGCCGTTCAGGCCTTGCAACGCCTGGCCGCGCTCGACAGCGACATCCTCCCCCCCACCTACCTCACCATGCGCCTGATCGGTCAGCGCAAACCCGACATCATCAACCGCTTCTTCGCCGAAACCGACACCGCCAAACTCTCCCCCGTCTGGCAGGAACTCCAAGTCGAAGCCCTCATCTTCGCCAACAAAAAAGAAGAGGCCGGCAAACTCCTGCGCGAACTCATCGACAAACGCCCCAACGCCGACCTCTACATCCAGGCCGCCCTCCTGTCCGCCGGACGCCAAGCCCCGCTCGACGAAATCCTCTCCTACCTCACCAAAGCCTACCAAAGCGGCACGCAGGAACAGCAAAGCCGTGCCGCCGTCATCGCCGTCATGCGCAACGCCGACAACAAACGCTACACCGAAGCACACGGCTGGCTCGACAAAATCCACTCCCCCGACTACGCCTTCGACAAAGCCGTCCTCGCCGCCTCGCTGTATGCCGAAGAACAAAAATGGCCGCAGGCCGCCGCCGAAGTCCGCCGCGCCCGCCGCATGACCGCCCGCCAAGGACGCTTCTTCGACGCCGCCCACCTCGCCGGCATCGAACTCATCGTCATCGGCCACAGCAGCAATGCCAAACAGGCACTCGCCGAACTCAACCGCCTCTACGAAAACGCCGCCAAACAGCCCGGCAACGCCGAAATGACCGGCAACATCCTCTACCATCGTGCCATGATCTACAGCGACCGCCTCGGCCAACCCGCCAAAGCCGTCGCCGACCTGCGCCGCTACCTCGAACTCTCCCCCGGCAACCCCAACGCGCAAAACGCCCTCGGCTACACCCTGCTCACCCTGCCCACCCCCCAAATCGAAGAAGCCTTCCCCCTCATCAGCGCCGCCTTCGAACAACTGCCCGAAGAACCCGCCATCAACGACAGCCTCGGCTGGGCCTACTTCCTCAAAGGCGACCCCGAAGCCGCCCTACCCTACCTGCAATACGCCTTCAAAGAACACCCCGAAGCCGAAGTTGCCGCCCACCTGGGCGAAGTCCTGTGGACACTCGGCCGCAAAGACGAAGCCCGCGACACCTTCAAACAAGGGCGTGCCGCCGGCGGCAACACCCGCGTCCTGAACGACACCCTGCGCCGCCTCGGCATCTCCGACAAACCCGCAGCCGAAACCGGCAAAAGCAAACCCGCCCCCGCCCCCGCCAAAAAGAAAAAGGCCGTCTGAAACAGCAAAGGCCGTCTGAAAAACGTTTTTCAGACGGCCTCCGCCGCTAAGTCAGGGTGTGGCGCAAGCGACGCACGCGGTCTGGATGCGCTGCCGGATAAATCTGCCACACCGCACGCGTTTCCCGCCATACAGCCCAAAGCCGCCCGAACCACCCCGCCCGACTTTACCACCTCACGCAAAAAGCCAGCCCGCCATGTTCTCCTTCTTCCGCAAAAAAACCAACCCCGCCGCCAAACTTTCAGACGGCTACAGCGGCACACCCCCGCCCGAGCCCAACCCCCTGGCCGCCATGCTCGGCCACAACCTCGCCCAACTCCAACAAGACCCCGCATCCCGCAAAGCCGTGCGCCGCGAATGGCTCAAATACTTCGAGCAGCACCCGATAGCCGATTTGCGCCACTACTACACCTTCCTGTTCCGCATCCTCCAACAGGCCGCCGCGCAGCAGTGGCAACAATGGCAGGGCTTGGACGAATTCGCCGCCCTGTTTGCCCAACGTCTGTTCATCGCCGAACGCTACGACAACACCCGCCAAACCGGCGAAGTCCTCGCCCAATATGGCGCGCAACTTGCCGAACACCTCGCCGCCGCCACCGCCGCCCCGCTGCCGCCCGAAAGCCGCGCCGCAAACTGGCTCGGCAGCCTGCTCGACCTCTACTTCCACCACAGCACCCACGACCAGCCTGAAAATTTCATTCCTGCCGCCGCCCTCGTCCGCCCCTACCTGCAACGCTTCCCCGAACAATACAGCGGCTTCTTTGAAAGCTACCTCGAACAAGCCCCCGACCCCATCGCCGCCTTCGCCGCCCTGCTTGCCCTCGGCGCACAAAACCGGCAGGACTACTGCCTCAGCCAAATGTTCGGCGACGGCGACACCGACAGCTACCCCTACCAACACGCTGCCGCCATCTTCCAAGCCACCCTGCCACAATGCGGCGCGACGGAAATCGCAACCCTGCAACAACAAGTGCTGGAAGAATTCGATTTGGCGGAAAATGCTGCGAACGACAGCCGCCCCGAACTGATGAAATGGCTCAAGCGCAGCCGCCCCGTGCGGGAAAACATCCGCCTGCTCGCTGAAGCCGCGCCCGATACCCCCGCCGCCGCCACCCTGCGCGGCCTGCTGCCTGCCGCCAAACCGTCCAAACCCGCCAAAGCCGCGCCGCCGCAAACCCCGTTCCGCGACACCGCCCTCAAACTCGCCGTCATCGACGAACTCATGTACCGCCGCGACACCCTCGCGCCCCGCCTCGACTTCGACCGCTTCGCCGCCGACTGCGAAACGCGCGTCATCAGCCGCGACACCGACGGCTACGCCCCCGTGCCCGAAATCCTCGACTACTTCACCCGGCTCGACATCCCGCCCGAGATGCTCGCCACCATAGAAGAACTCCATATCGAAGACGGCTGCTCCCCGCTCTACGCCGAACTGTGGCCGTATTACGACCCCGGCTGCGACCAGATGATACCCGTCACCCGCGCCGCCATCGCAGACCTCGCCCACCTGCCCAAGCTCAAACGCATCATCGGCCTCGAAAGCCTCGACCCGCCCGCCGAATTGCTGGCTGAACTCAAAAAACGCGGCATTGAAGTGCTGACGCGGGAAGCGTACGACGAAGAAGCCTAAGCAGGTTCGGCATTAATGCCGGACAAGCAGCGGCAAATTGAAAAACGTCGGGTATCAATGCCTGACCTACGGCTTCAACAAAGTTAAAACCCCAAACCGCCCTTTCAGACGGCCTCTGCCAAGCCATCCGAATCCCCACAGCAAGCGTAGACCGTATGCCGCCCCGCAACGCACGCGGTGTCCCAACTTCAAAGGCCGTCTGAAACCCCAAACCGGAGCCAACAAAAATGTTCTCAAAACTACCCGCCCTGCCCAATCTGTCGCCCAACCAAACCAAGCAGGCGCAAGCCCTTGCCAAAAATTTCTCCGCCCGCAAAAAACGGATTTGGAAAAAGCCGACAAGCTGCTGTTTGACCTGTTTATCGCCGACAACACCGCCGCCGTCGCCATCTGTTTGGATGTTTTGACCGCGCGGCGAGGAAGAACGCGTCCCGCGCTGTCCCCATTGCGGCGGCGCGTGCATCGAATTGAGCTATAAAGCTCCCATTCCGCCCAAAGGCAAAAACCACCAATGGGCAGCGGCTACAACCCCGCCGCGCTCTCCGCAGAAAAACACAGCTTGGAGCGCGAAGCCGCCGCCCTGTCGGCTCAGTTAAACGACGCGAAAAATCCGCCCCATCCAAGCACGCCAAACACCTCCGCCGCGAACTGCGCCGCGTGCAAAACGCGCTGATGTGGCACGGCGAGCCGTCTTAGCGGCAGCAGGAAATATTTCCTACGCAAATAAGAAAGTCTGTTAATTATGGAAATTATTTTAGATAACTGGAATGGCACTCATTGCAAAGAAAAAATTTATCATATTGCTTCTTCAAAAGAACTTTTAGATATTTTGGAAAAATTAGATGAAAGGCAACATACCCTTGTGAATTTGTCTTCATCAGAAGAAAACTATCTGATGATTGGCGGAGGAAATGGCAGGTATGTGGTAACAGGAGAAGAGAACGGTTTTGTTTTTAATTTGATTAATGCGAATGAAAAAAGCACATTACAAATAGAATTAAATACCGGAGGACAGCTTGGTTTGTTTGAGCCTAAATATATATTGCCTAAAAAAACAGCGTTTGAATGTGCCGTGCAATATTTTGCAACAGGACTGATTCCCCAAGATGATTCAAAATTTTCTTGGGAAACATATTGAGCAAATGCCACCCGAGCAAGCGCAGATTTGGTTGCCAAGTCCGACACAAAGCAGCCTAAAACGCCGTCCCTCCGCTTTCAGCAAGCGTAGCCCGTATGCCGTAGGGCGTGCACCCCGCGACGCACGCGGTTTCACAGCCTCAAAGGCCGTCTGAAAAACACCCGACAAACGCGGCCTGAAAGCGGATTTCCCCTTAAAAGGAAACGTCGGATTCAGGAAGCCGAGCCACACAGCCTTTCAGACGGCCTTTTCCCAACCACCAACCCAAGCCGACAGGAGCCGCCATGCCGTTTTACCTGCTGCCCGCATTCGCCGTCGGCGTGCTGCTGTCGTTCGCTCTGCCCTTTGTGCCGCCGCCCGCAGCGTGGGCGGCGGCTTTCTGCTGCGCAGCGGCGGCTCTGCTGCGCCGGAAACGCGCGGGTTTGCTGCTTTTGCTGCTGCTTGTCGGCGCGGCTTACGGCGTGTGGCGCACGGAGGATGCGCTGGCGCGGCGGTGGCCGTCTGAAAAACAGGGCGAGACGCTGGCGGCGGCGGTGCGCGTGACGGGGCTGGCGCAGGACGACGGGCGGCGGGTGCGCTTTACCGCCGAAGCGGTGGCGGACGACGGACGAAGCTACCGCGTGCAGTTGGCCGACTACCGCCGCCGCGACTGGCCTGCCGGCAGCGTGTGGCGGCTGAACCTGCGGATGCGCGCCCCCGTCGGCGAGAACAACGCGCGCGGTTTCGGCCGCGAGGCATGGGCGCTGGCCAACGGTATCGACGCGCTGGCGACGGCGGGCGCGCAGCGGCAGGCGCTGGGGTTTGCAGACGGCCTTTCAGACGGCCTCCTGCGCCTGCGCGCAGCCGTCAGCGCAAGCTGGCGGCGGATGCCGCAGGAAACGGCCGACGGCGCGGCACTGATGCGGGCGTTGGCCGTCGGCGAACAGGACGCGTTGCGCGGCGAATGGTGGCAGGCTTTCCGCCCGCTGGGGCTGAACCATCTGGTGAGCGTGTCGGGGCTGCACGTGTCGATGGTGGCACTGCTGGCGGCGTGGCTGGCAAAACGGCTGCTGCTCGTACTGCCCGTTGCGCCGCGCCGGCCGAAGGTTTGGCTGCTGGCGGCGGGCGTGGCGGCGGCCTTGTTTTACACGGCGCTGGCGGGTTTTGCCGTGCCAACGCTGCGTTCGCTGCTGATGGTGGCGGCGGTGGCGGCCGCGTGGGCGGCGGGCGGCGCGGCTTCGGCCTGGCGCGGCTGGTGGTTTGCGCTGGCTTTGGTTTTGCTGCTCGACCCGTCGGCGGCACTGGCGGCGGGAAGCTGGCTGTCCTTCGGTTTGGTGGCAGCGCTGCTGTGGGCGGATTCGTGGCGCACGGGCAGACGCCCCTGGCCGCTTGCCGCCTTGCGCGGGCAGTGGGCGGCGACTCTGGCTTCGTCGGTGGCAACGGGTTGGCTGTTTGCCGCCCTGCCCCTTGCCTCGCCGTTGGCAAACGCGCCGATGATTCCGTGGTTTTCCTGGGTGCTGGTGCCGCTGGCGTTGGCGGCGTCGCTGCTGCCGTTTTACCCGCTGCAATACGCGGCATCATGGCTGGGCGAACAGACTTTGCAGACGCTGGCTTGGCTGGCGGCTTACGCGCCCGAATGGGGCGTGGCCGCTGCGCCGTGGCCGCTATCCGCGCTGGCGGCTGCGGCGGCCTGCGTGTGGCTGCTGCCGCGCGGCGCGGGCTTGCGGCCGTGGGCTGCGCTGGTGCTGGCGGGCTTTGTCTTCTACCGCCCCGCGCCGCCCGAACAAGGCCGTCTGAAAACCGTAGTGATCGATGTCGGACAGGGCTTGTCGGTGTATTTTCAGACGGCCTCCCACGTCCTTCTGTTCGACACGGGCACGGAAGGCGCGGCGCAGATGCAGACCCTGCCCGCCCTGCGCGCGCTCGGCGTGCGGCGGCCGGACGTGCTGCTTTTGTCGCACCACGATACCGACCACGACGGCGGCGCGCCGCTGCTGACAGCCGCCCTGCGCCCGCGTGCCGTGCTGGCCGGACAGCCCGGGTTTTACCCGCAGGCGCAAAGCTGCCGCGAGGAAACGGCATGGGAATGGGATGGCGTGCGCTTCGAGCTCCTGGACACGGGCGCGGGCGGCGCGGGCGACAACGGCCAAAGCTGCGTGCTGCGCGTGCTGGCGGGGGAAACGGCGGTGCTGGTAACGGGCGACTTGGACACGCGCGGCGAGGCCGAACTGGTACGCCGCTACGGCGACGCCCTGCGCTCGCAGGTGTTGGTGTTGGGACACCACGGCAGCAAAGGCTCGTCGTCGGGCGCGTTTGTCAACGCCGTATCGCCCGATTACGCCGTCGCCTCGGCAGGCTTCGGCAACCCCTACGGCCACCCCGCCCGCGAAGTGCAGACCCGCCTGTCCGCCCACGGCGCACGCCTGCTGCGCACCGACCGACAAGGCGCATGGCTGTTCGACAGCGGCGGCCAAACCCTGAGCGCACGCCAATGGCAGCCCAAACGCTTTTACTGGCAGCAGAAACCGTTTGCCGACTGAATCTGCGGCGGCTGGAACCGAAAACCCCGCCGCGCACCAAACTCCCTCCCCTGCGCCGCAAGCGCGGGAGAGGGTCGGGGTGGGGGCGGCAGTCTGCAGGACTTCATTTGCGCCGAAGCCTCCGCAGAAATTGCCGCAGCGGCGCAAGCCCCCACCCTAGGGTCTGTTGACAATCAGCCTTGCGGCGGTGTTTTTGGCAAAAAATACCCGCCTGCCGCGTCAAAAATGCTCGCAAGGTGTCCAACCTTACTGTGCTTTTTTCCTTGCATTCGGGCATTTTTTACTCAAAAAACCGCTTCGCAAGCTGAATGTCAACAGCCCCTAGTAAAAAAACAAGGAATATCCATTATTCAAGCCTAATGTGGATATTCCTTGGTATCAATTTAATTAATAGAGTTCATTATATCCATTTGTTTATTAACATAGGCTCCTACCAATGCCTGTACTTCGGAGCGTCTGTTTTCAGTATTGGCGTAGCTGACGGATGCCTCCAACTTGATTTTTCCTTTGTTGGTAAGTAATTCTTCCAAATCCAAAGGTATTTCGTCGGCAAAGGCGGGGATGGAAACCAGTAAAGCGGCTGCTTTACAAAAATTCTTAATATAGCTAATCATGCCCAATAGTATTATTTCTAAAATTAGAATTTTGAGAATTATCACCGTTTGAGATAATTTATGCAAATATTTTTTAATTTAAAACAACAAATAAAATGTTTATTTTCTTCTAAACTTAAAGAGTGTCTAAAAAACCTATCAGACACCGCTTACATACCTATTGTCAAAACCATCGGGCACAGTATGAGTTATATACAGGGGGAGGCGTCCCAGTGGTGCACACGTTCCATGCCATACCGGCCATCCTCCCAAAGGCCGTCTGAAAACTCATGAGATATGCTTTTCAGACGGCCTTTGCCTAAGCGCACATTTCCAATCTCATGGTTACCGGGGCAACTCCCTGTCGCAGCGGCAGAGATCATTCCCGCCGGTATCCATTCTCGGAAATGACGTTTCTAAAAGCAAAGCTTCAACGGAATGATAAAGACAAACCCGCTTTTAACTTCGTTGAAGCCCCGCTTTCAAACGGCCTGTATAATCCGCCGTTTCCCATTCCGCCGAAAACCCGTCATGTCCAACCAAAGACTCATCTACGGCTTTCACGCCGTTAACGCCCGCCTGTGGCAAAACCCCAAATCCCTTACCGAACTCTACATCCAAGAGGGCAAAAACGATGCCCGCACGCGCGAAGTGTTGGAAAAAGCCGCCGCCGAAAACGTGCGCGTGCATTTTGCCGATGCCGCGCGGCTGGATGCCATCGCCAAAGGCGCGCGCCATCAGGGCGTAGCCGGTTTTATCAATGCCTCGAAAAACCATGTCCACCTTGAAGACGTGTTGGAAAACTTAAGCGAGCCGCCGCTTCTGCTCATCCTCGACGGCATCACCGACCCGCACAACCTCGGCGCGTGCCTGCGCACCGCCGACGCAATGGGCGTGCACGCGGTCATCGCGCCGAAAGACAAAAGCGCGGGGCTGAACGCCACCGTGAGCAAAGTCGCCTGCGGCGCGGCCGAAACCGTACCCTACATCACCGTCACCAACCTCGCCCGTACCCTGCGCGAGTTGAAAGAATACGGCATCTGGATAGTTGGCACGGATATGGGCGGCAAAGCCGATTTGTACCATGCCGACCTGCCCGACAGCATTGCGTGGGTGATGGGCAACGAGGGCGAAGGCATGCGCCGCCTCACGCGCGAACACTGCGATATGCTGGTATCGATACCGATGTTCGGCACAGTGGAAAGCATGAATGTGTCCGTCAGCGCGGGCATGGTATTGAGCGAAACGCGGCGGCAACGGGTGTTGAAAACGCCGGAACGCGGTTGAGACGCTGCCCAAGGCCGTCTGAAAACAGCAAAGAGGCCGTCTGAAAGATTCAGACGGCCTCATGCCAAACCCTTGCCCTGCACTGCTACACCAATCCGCGAAGAAAGATACCGTTTCCGAACCACAAAGGCCGTCTGAAAAAACGACAAAAAAGGCCGTCTGAAAACATTCAGACGGCCTTTTTGCATTCCGGCCAAACGGGCTTTCAGACGGCCTCCACGCCAAACCCTTACCCTGCACTGCTACGCCAATCCGTACAGACAGACATTATTTCCAAACCGCAAAGGTTGTCTGAAAAAACGATAAAACGATAAAAGACCGTCTGAACGTTTTTAGACGGTCGCAAAGAAAGCGCTCCCGTTCCGTATCGGCGTTCTGCTCCCCCACTCCGACCAGCCGCCGCCGAGGGCTTTGTAAAGGCCGAGGGCGGCTTGTGCGCGTGCCAGTTGCGAGCGGATCAGGTTTTCGCGCGCTTCCTGCGCGGCCAGTTCGGCTTTCAGGGCGCTGTCGAGGGTGACGCTGCCGTGGCGGAACAGTTTGCCGCTGTCGGCGGCCTGTTGGGCAGACTGCCGCGCGGCGTCGGCGAGCAGGGCGTTTTGCCGCGTCAGGGCGGATTGTCCCTGATAGGCGGTGTCGACTTCGCCCAGAGCGGTGAGGAGGGTTTGGTCGTAGCGCAAAAGGGCGGTTTGTAGGCGGGCGTCGGCGGCCTGTATGTTGGCGCTGATGCGGCCGTTGGTGAACAGCGGCAGCTGTATGCCGACGGAAACCAGGCTGTTCCAGCCTTTCAGGTCGCTGCTGTCAAGGTCGATGCGGCCGCTTTGGCCGAGGAAGCGGATGGAGAAACGCGGCAGCAGGTCGGCTTTGGTGGAGGCAAGTTTTGCCGCGTAGGCGCGCACTTCGGCAGCGGCGGCGCGCAAGTCGGGGCGACGTTCGAGCAGCCCTTGCGGCGTTTGGCCGGACGGGGCGTCGGGCTGCTTGGCCAGCGCGTCGGTGCTGCTGTCGGGCAGGACGAAATCCTGCGGCACTTGTCCGGTGAGCACGGCGATGGCGCGCACTTGGGCGGCGTATTCTGCGGCGATGGTGCTTTGTTTGGCCTGCGCCGAGGCAAGGGCGGATCGGGCTTGGGCAACTTCGGCGTCGGTGACGTGCCCTGCTTTGAAGCGGCCTTGCAGGTAGCGCAGCATTTTTTCCAGCACGGCAACGCTGTCGGCGGCAGTTTTCAGACGGCCTTGCGCGGCACGGGCTTGGAAATAATGGTCGGCAGTGTCGGCGGCGGCCAGCAGCCGTGCGCCGTACACGGCTTCCTGCCGCCCGAGGGCGGCGTAGCGGGCGGCGTCGGCGTCGCTGCGTTTTTGCCCGAAGATGTCGGGCTCCCACGAGGCGGCAAAGCCCGCGCCCGCCATTTTGCCGCGCGCGGAAAATCCGTCTTCGGCCAGAGCGCCCGCCTGTGGCAGATGCGACAGGTTCTGCCGCAGGTTTTCGTCAAGCGGGTTGGCGCTGCCGCCGCGCCCCAAAGCCGCCAGCGCCGCCGCACCGGCCGTCGGGCCGAGGTCGGCCCGTGCCAGTTGGGCGACGGCGCGTGCTTCGTTCAGGCGGCTTTGCGCGATTCTGATGTCGAAATTCTGCGCCAGCGCACGCTCTATCAGGCTGTCGAGCACGGGATCGCGCCACTGCCGCCACCAAACGGCAATGTCGGCGCTGCCGTGCGCGGCTTGGTTTTGGCTGAAATGCTCGGGCAGACGGATGCCGCTGTCGGCGGCAATATCGATATTGCGGCAAGCACAAAGCAGAAGGGCGGCGCAGAGCGCGGCGGCAAACGGTTTGGGTTTCAACGTGGGCATGGCGGGTTTCCTTTCGGATATCGGGGAGGCCGTCTGAACAGGTTTCAGACGGCCTTTCGGCTTGAAAAACGAGCGCGTCGCGGGTCGGCATACTGCGTTATGCGGGCTACGCTTGCGTGGGCTCTTTAAATTTCCTGACGCAGATTGTTGCGTTCGATGTCGGCAATGGTTTGGTTGATAATAAGGCCGTCTGAAAGATGGGTTTCAGACGGCCTTTGTGAAGAAAGGCGTCCGAAAGGGGAAAACAAGGGTTTCAAGCCGTCTTTAACCGTGTGCGGCGCGTGGCGAAACACCCTACCCATGTAGGCTACGCTTGCTGCACATTCATCCGCGCATACCATATTTTTTTATAGTCGATTAAAATAAAAATGAGACAAGGCGGCGAGCCGTAAGGCGTACAGGTAGTACGTCAAGGCGAGCCAACGCCGTATCATTGCAATTTTAATCGACTATAGCAAGACGAAACCATGTTGCCCGTCCCCCAAACCCCGCACGCGCTCTACCGCGCCATGTTCTTCTACATCGTTGCCGCATTCGGCATCGGCTGGTTTCTGCCCGTAAACGGTGTGCTATGGGGCATACTGCTGGCCACCGCGCTGGTGCTGTATCTACGCATCCGCGCGCTGGCACGCGGCGAAAAACGGCTTTACGACCGATTCCCCGCCGGCAAAAGCGGCATCTCTTCGCTGCAATGGCTTTATTTGATGATTGCCGTAATGGGTGCGGTTGTCGCCTTTTACGGTGGCACGGCGGCCTCATACGGCGAATTGCGCGAAGCACGCGGCATCGTGCCCGCCAAACCATATAACGCAAGAACCGAATGTTATGCCAGGCAGGATGCCATATCCCAAAACGGATTCGCCCAATTCCTGCTCGGCCGCCCCTGCCGCCATGTGAGCGATACCAGCTACCTCCCCTTCCCCAACGGCGGTGAAACCCTGCATTTGAGCTGCGCCGCCGACCTGCACGACGCTTGCGAATCCGCCTACGCCCACGCGGGCAAAACGGCCGTAGTGAAATACAGCGGCTCGCGCCTGTATGAAATGGAAGTGGATGGCGTGCCAATCTACCGTTATGCCGACCAAGCCGCCCGATTCAACCGCGAACGCAAAGCCGCCCTGCTGGACGCGCTCATCGCCGTGCCGCTGTTCGCCCTGCCGCTGATGTGGTTCCACCGCCGCTTCGACGATTGGCAGAACACGCTGGCCGAAGGCGAAACCGTGCCGGACGAAACGCCGCAGTGGTGGAAATACACCGTGTTGTGCTGCTGGTATCTGCCGCTTGCCGCCGCCTTTGCATGG
The DNA here is from genome assembly GCF_046546535.1 of Neisseria sp. WLZKY-1. Taxonomy (NCBI): domain Bacteria; kingdom Pseudomonadati; phylum Pseudomonadota; class Betaproteobacteria; order Neisseriales; family Neisseriaceae; genus Neisseria; species Neisseria sp. WLZKY-1. The sequence continues at coordinate 1,667 of NZ_JBKGTW010000016.1, read as the reverse complement.
TCGGGCATCGGCTGGTGGCGCAACATAGACGAGCCGATTGCCTTGACCATCGGGCTGCTGTTCATCGGCGCGTTGCTGTTGTTCACCCTGCGTGGCGCGTATCGCGTGTTTCATCCGAAGCAGCCTGCATCCTAAAACGGCTTCACATCAACGGATAGTGATTCCCACACATCCGCTGACCATATCAGGCCGTCTGAAAGCAGAGGCTTCAGTAAAATGAACACTCCGTTTCCACCAAGAAACGGAGTTTCCACAAAGTTAAAGCCAAAAAAGCAGCCTGCACAAAGGACACCCCATGCACTACCAATCGCTCAACACCGCGCTGGAACAATACAGCGGCAACCTGACCCGGAATCCCGCCTCACCCAGCAGCCTCGCCCTGCATATCGACCGTCAAACGCAAGGCTACCTGAAACTCCACACGCCCGACGGCATCAGCCTCAGCCTGACTTGCCACGATGAACCCGTGTTCTGGTCGTTCTTCAGCCACGATTTATACGACACTTACCTCGTCCGCAGCTACGCCGAACGCTGGCAGGCATACCAGCCCGTCGGGCACATCGGCAGCCGCGTAAACGAACACATCGCCCGCCAACCCGCTGCCGAACAAGGCCTGTTGTGGAACAAATATTTCATCGAGCAACTCGCCGCCCACAACGCAGGGCTGCTCGGCAGCGGCGAATGGCACTTCGACTACCGCCCCGCCCAAACCCTGCCGCCGCGATGGGGAGAATGCTGGCACGACACCGCCGTGGGGCAGCCTGAAACCGACAAAAACTACGCCCAATGGCTGTTTTCAGGCAGCCGTTTCGACGCATTGGACAACAATTTCTACACCCAAGCCGAACGCTTCATCACCCTGAAAACCCACCACGCCGAAGACGGTCGTCTCAAATACTGGCGCAAACGCGCACGGCAAAACCAACTGCCGCCCGTCTTGGCGTACGAACTCCCTGCCCTATCCAACCACCAGCTGATTTTAGACGGACACCTGCGCCTCGCCGCCGCGCTTGCCGAAGGACAACTACCACCACTGATTACCATCCAAGCCACCACCGCCCGACACAGCCCGCAAACCGCCGCCGAACACGAAACCGCAAAAGCCGCCGCCCTGTCGCAATACGAAAAAATCGCCCAGCAAACCGACCACAATCCCCAAGCCTTAAACGCCGTCAGCCAACACATCGTCCAAGCTTTCGATACCCGCCCCTACCTGCTGCACACCACCCGCGCCGCCGCCGACATCGCCCCGAAAACTTGGCTGCAACAACTGCAAACCTACGCCGCGCAACACGGTTTCGCCGAAGAATTTGAACGCGTTTGGACAACAGAATCATGGCCAATGAAACGGGTAGCCGCTTTTCAGGCCGTCTGAAACCAAGTTTCAGTGCAGCCAAAAGGCCGTCTGAAAGCTCAAAAGCAAGCGTAGCCCGTATGCTGTAGCAACTGTGTTCCCCCACCCCATCGGGCAGGGCAACCAAACTCGGTGATTACGCGCATTGCGGTGCGGGTTGTTGTTCGCTTTGCTGTTCGCTTTGCCGTTCTGATTTTGTCTGCAAAGAGGCCAGATAATCCCGCATCCTTGCGTTCAGAATACGCAGAAGTTTGTGCATACACGCGTTGATGGCGACTTTGAATGGTTTGCCTTTGGCGCGCAGCCTCTCGTA
>NZ_JBKGTW010000015.1:0-45784 GCF_046546535.1 Neisseria sp. WLZKY-1 | reverse complement strand
CAGACGGCCTCACGTTTTCAGACGGCCTCACGTTTTCAGACGGCCTCACGTTTTCAGACGGCCTCACGTTTTCAGACGGCCTCACGTTTTCAGACGGCCTCACGTTTTCAGACGGCCTCACCGTTTGCAAACGGCTTCTGTAAACAGGAAGGCCGTCTGAAAGTCTATTTTTGTTTCAGGATGTAGCGGCGTACGGCGGCGTTGTGTTCGTCGAGGGTGTGGCTGAACTGGCTTTTGCCGCTTTTGTCCATTTTGGAGACGAAATAGAGGTATTTTTCCGCCGAGGGGTGGGCGGCGGCTTCGAGGGCGGCTTTGCCGGGCAGGGCGATGGGGGTGGGGGTGAGGCCGGATCGGGTGTAGGTGTTGTAGGGGGTGTCGCGCTGCAAATCGGCTTTGCGGATGCGGCCGGCGTAGGCGTCGCCCATGCCGTAGATAACGGCGGGGTCGGTTTGCAGGCGCATGCCGTCGTTGAGGCGGTTGACGAAGACGGCGGCGACGTGGCGGCGGTCGTCGGGGTGGGCGGTTTCCTTTTCGATGATGCTGGCCATGGTGAGCAGCTCGTAGGGGGTTTTGTAGGGCAGGCCGCTTTGGCGCTCGTCCCAGGCGGCGGCGAGGTTGTTCTGCATGGTGCGGTAGGCCAGGCGGTAGATTTGCAGGTCGCTGCCTCCGGTGTCAGTTTCGTAGGTGTCGGGGGCGAACAGGCCTTCGGCGTGCGCGGCGGGGGCTTCGGGGTCGATTTCTTTGAGCAGGCGCTCGTCGCTCCAGCCTGCGGTGTCGTGTTGCAGGTCGGCGGTGTTGTCGATGATTTTGCGCATTTGCGCGAAACGCGTGCCTTCGATGATGCGTATGGTGACGGTGTCGGTGTCGCCGCGTTTGAGTTTTTGCAAAATCTGCCAGGCGGAGGCGTTTTGCGGCAGTTTGTAGCTGCCGCCGCGCAGTGTGTTGTGGGTGCCGGTGAGGTAGGCGGCGGCGGTGAGAACGTGGCGGCTGTAGATAACGCCGTCGGCTTCGAGGCGGCTGCCGACGGCAAAGATGCCTTGCCCGCTGCCGATTTTGAGGCGGTAGGGTTCGGGGCGGGTTTTCGGCGCGAACAGCAGGGCGGCAAAGGCGACGGTTGCCAGGGCGAGGGCGGCGAAAACCGTATAAAACACTTTTTTCATAACGGGATAGGCGAAAAACAAAGGGCGGCAGTATAAAGGCAACGGCTGCGGCGGGCAATTTCAGACGGCCTGTTTGCTTCGGCGGCGCGGCGCGGGTAAAGTGCGGCTTTTGACATTTTGTGCGGTGAAGGAGCGGCAATGGACAGACAAAACGGCAATGCGCGCGATGATGTGATTGATGTCGAACCCGTGTGCGTGGAAACGCGGCAGGACGGCGTGCCCGATGCGGCGGAGGAGCGGCGGCGCAACTATATGTATGTGATTTACGGTCTGTATGCGGCGGCGGTGTTCACCGGCGGCATGGCGGCGCTGATCGGCGTTATCATCGCCTATGTCAAAGGCGACGATATGGCGGGTACGTTTTACGCCGACCATATCCGTTTTCTGATCCGCACGTTTTGGGGCACGCTGCTGGGATTTGCCGTCGGCGGCGTGCTGGCCGTTATCCTGATCGGCATACCGATACTCTGGCTGGCTTCGCTGTGGTATCTCTTCCGCGTTGTCGTCGGCATCGTGCGCCTGTTCGACAATCGTCCGGTTACGCCCGACGGCTGGCTGATGTGAGGCCGTCTGAAAACCAATCTTCCGCGTGCAGGCCGTCCGATGCTTTTTCAGACGGCCTGCACGAACATTGGAGCAAAACGATGAACGAATGGAACCAAGGCCGCTGGCAGGGCGCGCGGCAGGCATTTTCGCCTAACTGCGAACCGCGCCCCGCAGGAGAGCGCGTCACGCTGGCGGTGATACACAATATTTCCCTGCCGCCTTTCGAATACGGCACGGGCGCGGTGGAAAAGCTGTTTGCCAACCGAATCGACGCGGCGGAACACCCGTTTTTCAGCGTCATTAAAGACTTGCGCGTGTCCAGCCATTTTTTTATCGCGCGTACGGGCGAGACGGTGCAGTTTGTTTCCTGCGACGACACGGCCTATCACGCGGGCGTGTCGTCGTTTCGCGGGCGGGAAAAATGCAACCTGTTTTCCGTCGGCATCGAAATAGAAGGCTGCGACTTCGAGCCGTTTGCCGACGCGCAATATCAAAGCCTGCGCCGCCTGCTGGCCGCCCTTTGCGCGCAGTATCCGATTGAATCCGTGACCGGCCACGAGCACATCGCCCCCGGACGCAAAAGCGACCCCGGCCGTTTTTTCGATTGGGACGCCGTGGCCGCATGGGGCTTTCAGACGGCCGTCTGAAACCGGGCGGCGGCCAAAAGTGATGAAGATAGCGGTTTTCCGTTATAATCGCCGCCGTTTGATTCACAACATGCAGACAAACGTATGGACGGAAAAATCTGGATTGCGGCGGCGTTCGGCCTGCTGATTATCCTAGGCGTGATCGCCTACAACATGTATCAGGAAAACCAATACCGCCGCCGTATGCGCGAGCAGTTCGGCAGCTCCGACAAAGACGCCCTGATGGAAAGCCACACCCAGTCGGTGCGCGACGGCAAAACGCACGGCGCGGCAGACTTCCGACAAGACGGGCAGGGCAGACAGGGCAAGCCGCTGGTGGTCGTGCGCGAAGCCGACGTTTCCCAAATCGAAACGCCCGCCGCCGAAACGCCGCCGCAGCTGTCTGAAAAACCTGCCGCGCCGCAGATCAAAGCGAATGCCGCCGACCTGTTCGACGAAGCGCGGAGGCTGTCTGAAAACGCCGATGCCGTGGCGGAAAACGAAGAAGACGGAGAAGGAGAAAGTGAAGAAGAGCGCCGCCCGCTCTCCTTTGCCGAAAAACTCGAACGCGAACGCCGTCTCGCCCGCGAAAAAGCCGCCAAAGTCATGGCGCAGATTCTCTCCGACCGCAAACCCGAAGCCGAAGATGGCGAATCCGTCCTGCAAGAAGAAGGCGCGGCCGAAAACGCCTACGTCTTCGCCACCGTCGGCAGCCCCGAACACGCGCAGGAAAAAGCCGCCCGTAAAGGCCGCCTGCTGATGGACTTGGACGATATGGTCAAACAGGAATTGCCCTGGTTCGAGCCGCGCTTCGACTACATGGCCTACATCGCCCTGCGCGAGCCGCAGGAATTCCGCACCCTGCCGCGCTTCTCCGGCCGCCACCGCTTCCGCATCGCCGGCTGCACCATGGACGGCCTGTGGCAGGAAGTCGAACCCGTGCCCAATGTCTACTACCAGGGCTTTATCGTCGCCATGCAGGCCATCTCGCGCAAGGGGCTGGCCACCACGCAGGAGTTGGAAGATTTCGGCCGCCAGGTGGACGAATTTGCCGCCAAGCTTGATGCCGGCATGAAACTGATGGACATCCCCGCCTTCCTCGAAACCGCCCGCCCGCTCGACGAATTGTGCGAGCGCGTCGACCAAACCATCGCCATGCACCTGATTTCGCGCACTTCCGTCAGCGGCAGCGAACTGCGTGCCGCCGTGGAGCGCGCAGGCTTTGCACTCGGCCACGACGGCGCCTTCCATCTCGACGGTGGCGACGGCCGCACGCTGTTCAGCATCGTTACCATGGACGGTAGCGCCTTCACCGCCGCCCTTTTGGCCTCGCAGCCCTACAAAGGCTTCAGCATCCTGTTCGACATTCCCAACGTGCCCGCAGGCAGCAAAAACTTCGACCGCTTCATGGATCTGACCGTGCGTTTTTCCAGCGAACTGGGCTTGGATTTGGTGAACGACAAACTGGAAGAGCTGTCGATGGAATGGCTCAAAGACGTCGGCCGCTACGTTGTCGCGCGTCAGGACGAAATGCTGAAAGTCGGCATCGAACCCGGCGGCGAGTTGGCGCAGCGCCTGTTTTCGTAAACGCCGCCGCAGGCCGTCTGAACGCAAAAGGCCGTCTGAAAAGTTTTCAGACGGCCTTTGAACAGCCCGTAAAAAACACCTTTCCCCAATCATTGTGAAACCGCGCTTTCAGACGGCCGTCTGAAACCCCCATCCCATCACGCCATGAACGACACCGCACAAAAAATCCGCGAATTAACCGACCTCATCAACCGCTACGGCTATGAATACTACACGCTTGACGCGCCCAGCGTGCCCGATGCCGAATACGACCGCCTGTTCCGCCAACTCGAAGCCCTCGAAGCGGCGCATCCCGAGTTGAAACTGCCCGACAGCCCCACCCAGCGTGTCGGCGGCGCGCCTTTATCGGGCTTTGACGAAGTGCGCCACGAAGTCCCCATGCTTTCGCTCACCAACGCCTTTTCGCCGCAAAACGAACAAGGCGCGTTCGACCATGCCGAAATGCTGGCGTTTGACGAGCGCGTGCGCGGCGGCTTGGGCGGCGCCAATCCGCAATATGTCATCGAACCCAAGTTCGACGGCCTCGCCATCAGCCTGCTCTACCGCGACGGCGTATTGGTGCAGGCAGCCACGCGCGGCGACGGCGCAACAGGCGAAGACGTAACGCAAAACGTGAAAACCGTATCCAATATCCCGCTGCGGCTGCACGGCGAAAACACGCCCGCGCTGATTGAAATCCGTGGCGAAGTCTTGATGCTCAAAGCCGATTTTGCCGCGCTCAACCGCCGTCAGGAAGAAAGCGGCCAAAAGCCCTTCGCCAATCCGCGCAACGCGGCGGCCGGCAGCCTGCGCCAGCTCGATTCGCGCATCACGGCGCAACGCAAGCTGCATTTTTTCCCTTACAGCATCGCGCGACAGCAAGGCGGCGTATCCTGTGAAGCGCACATTCAGGAACTGGCGTACTGCGGCGAACTCGGCTTCAGCCTGCCCGAAGGCAACTACGGCTGTTTCGACAGCATCGCCGAAGTTTTAAACTTTTACGAACAAATGCAGCAAAAACGCCCCGCCCTGCCCTACGAAATCGACGGCATGGTCGTGAAGGTCAACAGCCTAGCGCAGCAGCGCGAACTGGGCTTCATCTCGCGCGCGCCGCGTTGGGCGATTGCCCACAAATTCCCGGCCGAAGAAGCACTTACCATCGTCGAAGCCATCGACGTGCAAATCGGCCGCACAGGCGCGGTAACGCCCGTTGCCCGTTTGCAGCCTGTGTTTGTCGGCGGCGTTACCGTAACCAACGCCACGCTGCACAACCAAGACGAAGTGTCGCGCAAAGACGTGCGCGTGGGCGACACCGTGGTGGTGCGCCGCGCGGGCGACGTGATTCCCGAAGTGGTGCGCGTGATTTTCGAGCGCCGCCCGATGCAGGCCGCGCCAACGGTTTCAGACGGCCAAGCCGATTTGTTCGGCGGAGTGCCGTCCCGAGAGCGGGAGGCTTCGCATTCTGAAAACGGCACGCCGCTTTACCCGCCCTACCGCCTGCCCGCGCAATGCCCCATCTGCCAAAGTCCCGTCGAGCGCGAAGAGGGCGAAGCCGTGGCGCGTTGCAGCGGCGGCATGCTGTGCAGTGCGCAAAGGGCACAGGGTTTGATTCATTTTGCCTCGCGCAAAGCGATGGACATCGACGGTCTGGGGCAGAAACAAATCGAGCAGCTGGTGGCGCAAAACCTCGTGCGCCACTTTGCCGACCTCTACCGCCTCGACGTACCGACGCTGCAAAAAATGAAAGAGGCCGCTGAACAAGGCGAAAGGCCGTCTGAAAGCGGCGAAACCGATTCAGAATGCGAAGCCTCCCGTTCTCGGGACGGCCTCATGCCCGTTACAACCAAAAGCAAAAAACAGCCGACCAAGTGGGCGGAAAACATCCTTTCAGGCATCGAAGCCAGCAAAACGCCCGACCTCGCCCGTTTCCTGTTTGCCCTCGGCATCCGCCACGTCGGCGAGCGCACCGCCAAAACCCTCGCTCAGGCTTTCGGCACGCTCGACACCGTGCGCCGCGCCCCCGAGCCTGTACTCGCCTGCCTGCCCGACATCGGCGAAGTCGTCGCCCGCTCCGTTGCCCACTTTTTCGCCCAAGAGGCGCAGCAGGCGATGATAGACGAGCTGCTGGCCGCAGGCGTGTCGCCCAAAGCGCAGGCCGTCAGCCTGCGCGCGGCCGACTACGCCGAGCCGCAACGCTGGCTCGCCCGTTTGCCCGGTTTCAAAATCAGCGAAACCAAAGCCCAAGCCCTGTGGGAACTCGCGGGCAAAAACGCCGACGCGCTGTTTACCGACCAAGCCCTAAGTGCCGACTGGCAGGCATGGCGCAGCGTGCCGCAAAACGCCGCCCTGTTGCGCCATACCGTCGCATTTTTAACCGAGCTGGCCGACAGGCCGTCTGAAAACTCCGCAGGCGGCGGAAACGGCGTTTCAGACGGCCTCAACGAGTCCGTAGCAGGCAAAACCTTTGTCCTCACCGGCACCCTGCCCACGCTCAAGCGCGACCAAGCCCAAGCCATGATTGAAGCCGCAGGCGGCAAAGTCTCCGGCAGTGTGTCAAAAAAAACCGATTACGTTGTCGCCGGCGAAGCCGCAGGCAGCAAGCTGGAAAAAGCCAACGCGCTGGGCGTGGCCGTATTGGACGAAGCCGCGCTGCTGGCCATGCTGGGTAAAGCCTGACAACAATGGAGGCCGTCTGAAAACCTGTTTTCAGACGGCCTCCGTATGGAAAATATGAAAGAGACCAATGAGCACCAAGCCGATTAAAAAAGCCATATTCCCCGTTGCCGGTTTGGGCACCCGTTTCCTGCCCGCCACCAAGGCCAGCCCGAAAGAAATGCTGCCCATCGTCGACAAGCCCCTGATCCAATACGCCGTCGAAGAAGCGATTGACGCGGGCTGCACCGAAATGGTGTTCGTCACCGGCCGCAACAAACGCAGCATCGAAGACCATTTCGACAAAGCCTACGAACTCGAAACCGAGCTGGCAATGCGCCACAAAGACAAGCTGCTCGAACACGTGCGCGACATCCTGCCGCCCGATATCACCTGCCTCTACATCCGCCAGGCCGAAGCACTCGGCCTGGGTCACGCCGTCTTGTGCGCCCGCGCCGCCGTCGGCGACGAACCCTTTGCCGTTATCCTCGCCGACGACCTGATTGATGCCCCGCAAGGCGCGTTGAAACAAATGGTCGACATCTACAAGCAAAGCGGCAACAGCGTCTTGGGCGTGGAAACCGTCGACCCCGCGCAAACCGGCTCCTACGGCATCGTCGAAACGGAAAAACTGAAAAATTTCCAACGCATCACCAACATCGTCGAAAAACCCAAGCCCGCAGAAGCGCCGTCCAATCTCGCCGTGGTCGGCCGCTACATCCTCACCCCGCGCATTTTCGACCTGCTCACCAACCTGCCGCGCGGTGCGGGCGGCGAAATCCAGCTCACCGACGGCATCGCCCGCCTGCTCGATCACGAATTCGTCCTTGCTCACGCCTTCGACGGCAAACGCTACGACTGCGGCAGCAAACTCGGCTACCTCGAAGCCACCCTCGCCTACGGCCTCAAACACCCCGAAACGGGCGCGGCCTTCCGCGAATTGTTAAAACAGTACGCGCAGCAGGCATAACTCCGACCTGTAAAAAGGCCGTCTGAAAACCCCGATTCGAGGTTTTCAGACGGCCTTTTTGTATTGCTAAGCCTCGGACGCCCGACGCAGACGGCGGCGAAACAGAAAATCGGCAACTGCGTATACGGCGAAGACAAGAACGAAGGCCGCACCCGCGTGGAGGAAGGTGAACAGCTTGAAATACAGCGGCACGACACGGCCGTTTTCGAGGCGGTAGCGGGTGGTCATCGTCCAGCCGCCGCCGCTGACATCCATTTGGTAAACGCCGTCGGCAAAGGTACACAGCCTCAATTCCCGCTCCGGCCAGTCGCGGCAGAGCGGATTGGCCGACGGCGCGGGCGGCAGGGTGCAGGGCTCGGATTTCGCGCCCAAAGGCTCGGCGCGGCAGCCGCCTTGGCCGTCGGATGTGGCGAAGCGGAAACTTTGGTGCGGCGCGTCGCCCGCCGCGTAATGCTCGCCGGGCAGCTCGGACAAGCTGTGGGCGATTGCCCACAGCAAAGGAAAAAACAGCACAAATTGCAGCAGCCGCCACCAAAGCGGCAGATTCGGGCGCGGGGCAGGGGACATGGTTTATCCTTTGTCGGAGGCCGTTTAAAAAGGCCGTCTGAAAAGGGCAAACGTTTTTTCAGACGGCCTGATGTACGCACGCCTGCAAACGGGCGCGGGTATTATGCGGTTTCCGCTTCGGAATGCAAAATGCGCGGCTGTCTTGCCGATTTCGTAAAGACACGTTAAATTATACCGTATTCCACAAACCAAAAAGGAAAATCCATGCAACTTCACCGCCGCCGTTTTCTGCAAACGGGCGCAGCCCTTGCCGCTGCGTTTGCCCTGCCGCTGCCCCTGTCTGCCGCCGCGCAGCCTTTGCCGCTGCCCTTGCCGGAGCATCTGAAAAACAATCCACTCTTAACATTCGGCCGTCTGCCCGACTTTGCCGCCGTCAAGCCCGAACACATCAATCCTGCGGTGGATTTTCTGCTGAAAAAACACCGTGAGGCGGTGGAAACTTTAAGCTGCCTGCCCGACATCACTTGGGAAAACTTTTACCTGCCGCTGGAAGACATCACGGCCGATTTGGAATACGCCTGGGGCATCGCCGAGCATCTGGTGAGCATGAACGGCTCCGACGGCCTGCGCCGCGCGTTTGAAACGGCCGAGGCCAAAAGTAGCGAATATTGGGCTTGGTACGGCCAGCATACGGGGCTGTACCGCGCGTTTGAAAAGCTGAAACACAGCGCGGCGTTTGCGGATTTTTCGCAAGCGCAAAAGGCGGCGGTGGAATTGGCGCTGCGTGATTTCAAGCTCTCGGGCGTGGCGCTGCCTGCGGCCAAGAAAAAGCAGTTTGCCGACATCAGCCGCCGTTTGAGCGAATTGCGCACCAAGTTTGACAATAATTTGGTGGACGCGGTAAAGCATTGGGAAAAAACCGTCGCCGACAAGGCGGATTTGGACGGCCTGCCTGAAAACGCATTGGCCGCTGCCGCCGAATCGGCCAAAAGCAAGGGCAAAAAGGGCTACCGTTTTACGCTGGATTACCCTTCGTACTCCGCCATCATGACCTACTGCCGCAACCGCAAGCTGCGCGCCGAACTCTACCGCGCCTACGCCAACCGCGCCGCGCTGCGCGGCAAATGGGACAACACACCCGTTATCGAAGAAATTTTGAAGCTACGCCTGCAACAGGCCAAACTCTTGGGCTACCGCAACTACGCCGAATACGCGCTCTCCACGCGCATGGCCGAAAGCCCGCAGCAGGTATTGGGTTTTCTCAACGATTTGAAAACGCGCAGCAGGGCGCAATGGTTTAAAGAAACCGAAGAGCTACAAGAATACGCGCGCGCTTCAGACGGCCTCGACAAGCTCGAAGTGTGGGACACCGCCTATTACGCCGAAAAACAAAAAACCGAGCGCTATGCCGTGGATAAAGAAAGCCTGCGGCCGTATTTCCCGCTGGAAAAAGTCTTGTCCGGCCTGTTTGCCGTGGCAAACCGCCTTTACGGCATCAGCGTGCGCGAGAAAAAAGACGTGTCGGTGTGGCATCCCGACGTGCGCTTTTTTGAAATTTACGACGAGGCCGGCCGCCACGCCGCATCGTTTTACACCGACATTTTCGCCCGCGAAGGCAAACGCGGCGGCGCGTGGCAAAAAGGCTGGCTCAGCCGCTGCCGCCTTTCCGACGGCACAGAGCAAAAACCCGTGTCGTTTATCGTGTGCAACTTCGGCAAATCGGCCGACGGCAACAACCTGCTTTTGCACGACGAAGCCGTAACCCTGTTCCACGAATTCGGCCACGGCCTGCACCAAATGCTCACCCAAATCAACGTCGCCGCCGTATCCGGCATCAACGGCGTACCGTGGGACGCGGTGGAATTTCCCAGCCAGATGCTGGAAAACTGGGTATGGAACAAAGAAGTATTGCCGCTGGCTTCCGGCCACTACCAAACCGGCGAACCCCTGCCGCCCAAGCTCATCGACGGCCTGATTGCCGCCAAACGCTACCTTGCCGCCCGCCAGCTCAACCGCCAGCTCGAATTTGCCCTCAGCGATTTCCGTCTGTATCACGAATATCGCGGCCAAGCGGGCTTGGTGGACAAAATCCGCCGCGAGCTGCAACAAGGCTCGCCGCTGCCCGAACCTGACTGGGTACACCGCGCCCAATCGTTCGGCCACATCTTCAGCGGCGGCTACGCGGCAGGCTATTACAGCTATCTGTGGGCGGAAGTATTGGCCGCCGACGGCTACGCCTATTTTGAAGAACACGGCGTACTCAGCCGCCAAGCGGGGCAGCATTTCCTCGACACCTTCTTGGGTCAGGGCGGCTCGCGCAAAGTCGCCGATATGTACCGCGCCTTCCGCGGCCGCAACCCCGACACCGCCGCGCTGCTGAAATCCTACGGCATCAAATAGGCCGCCCGAACGCGCCGCATATTGGTGTCGGCAGCAAAAGGCCGTCTGAAAACATACTGTGGTTTTAACTTCGTTGCAGCTTCGTTTTCAGACGGCCTTTTCTTGGGCAATCCCGATAAAATTGCCGACAGAAAATATATTTTCCATTACAATGCCGCCGTGTCGAAAGACATGTTTTTACAATAGTTAACCTGAATTTTTTAAGGAATCTGCATTATGAAAACATTGAAACTGACTGCACTTGCTTCCGCCGTTATCCTCGGCCTTGCCGCCTGCGGCAGCGGGGGGGGGGGGACGACCTGCCGAACGTAAATTCCACGCCCAACGCCAACCAAAACGGCAATCAGAACAACAACCAAGGCGGCAACCAGTCCAAACCGTCGAATCCCTCGAATCCTTCCAATCCGTCGAAACCGACTACTCCTTCCAAACCGACTACTCCGTCGAAACCCACCAATCCTTCCAAGCCCACTACACCGTCAAAACCTGCCGCATCGGCACAAGGCGGCAATGCCTACGATACTACCGGTATATCTGCACACACTAACTCGGCAACAAAAACCAGCATCAGCGGCGACAAAGACTCCGTCATCACTATCGGTAAGCATAAGATTACCGTTGTCCGTCCGGGAATCACTGCCGGTAAATTCCTGAAAGTTATTGATAAAAATGGCAGTATCGAAGTTAGCGGAAGCAACTTGAGCTATGTCCGTTTCGGTACGGCCACAGTTTTCACGCCAAGTGGAGCTGAGGAAAAATCGTATGAGTTTGCTTACGGCAAGCTGACGGCTGCCAATGATATGCCTGTATCCGGCAAGGCCACCTATAAAGGTTATGTGCATACCGAAACTGCTCTCGCAGGGTATCTTAATGCGTCTTTATTTAATGTTGATTTCGGCAAAAAAACCATTGACGGAAAGATTTATGACGCATCTGATGTGGCACCCTCCAAGGCTTATGTGGCTTTATCCGGAAAAATCAGCGGCAACTCGTTTAGCGGCACAAAAGGCGCAGTGGAAATGCAGGGCAATTTCTACGGTCCGAAGGCGGCCGAGTTGGGCGGCATTTTTAAAGGACAAACTGATTATGGCGAGAATAATGGAAACTATCTTGGCATAGTCGGCTCCTTCGGCGCGAAAAAACAGTAAGCCCGTCCGCCTTACCAAGCCTCAGCCCGTCCGCCATACCGGCCGGACGGGCTTTTCCCCTTTTTTCAGAAACGCCATCCCCGCACAGGCGGGGACGGCCTCTTTACCGCCATGCGCTATCCCATCCTGATACTCTGCGCCGCCGCCTGCGCGGCCGCCGCCGACCCCCTGTCCGTCCCCCACGACGACAACCCCGATCCCAACCGCAGCCAAATCCGCCAGATGCAGCACGAAACTCGCCCGCCCGTTCCCGAAAGCGAAGGCGGGGACGAAGCAGTCTCCATGAGCGAAGACGATCTGGTGGCGCAGCCCGATTTGCTGCAAAACGCCCTCGACACCGCCGTGGCGCGCCAGCAGACCGGCAACATCCGCTTCCTGCTGCCGCTCTACCGCCGTTTGGATGAAAAACGGCGCGACGCGGTGCTCGAAGCCTACGCCGAATCCTTCCTGCTGCGCGAAGACGGCCAATATGCCCGCGCCGAGGAAAAGCTGCGCGCCATTCTCGCGCAAAACCCCGGTTACGCCCCCGTGCGCCTGCAACTGGCGCTGACCCTGTCGCAAAGCGGCCAAACGCGCGAAGCTGCCGCCGAAGTGGCGAAAGTGAAGGCGGTGCCCGATTTGCCGCCCGATACCGCCGCCTATCTCGACAGTTTTTCCGCCTATCTCAAACGCGAACGCGCCTGGCAGTTTGACGCCAACGCCTACTACATCGCCGAGCGCAATGTCGGCCGCGCGCCGAAAGAGCGCGAATACGGCCCGTGGCGTTTTCCCGAAGCGCGCGCCGCGCACGGCTTGGGCTACGAAGCCTCGGCCGGCAAAACCGTGCCGCTGAAAAAGCACTGGGCGGCGCGGGTGCAGGCGTCCGTTTACGGCAAATTCTATTGGGACGCGCACGATTACGACGATTTGAACGCCCGCATCGAAGCCGGGCCGGTATACCGCAGCGGCAGCGGCGAAACCTCGCTGATGCCGTTTGCCGAAAAACGCTGGTACGGCACACAGGCCTATTCGCACACCGCAGGCGGCGTGCTGCGCCATTCGCACAATCTGTCGGCGAAGACCATGCTGTTCACCAGCTGGCAGACGGGCTACAAGCAGCATGGGGAGCGCGACCATCTCGACGGCGCAAGCCACGGCGGCGCGCTGTCGCTGGTGTACCAAAGCTCGCCGCAGCAGTATTTCGTTTTCGGCGCGGGCGCGGGGCGCGAAAACGCCCGCGACCCCTCGGAAGCCTACCGCCACGGCAGCCTGCGCGCGGGCTGGACGCGCCACTGGTCGGGCGGCGAAGGTTTGGCGACTTCGCTCAACGGCAGCATCCGCCGCAGCCTCTACCGCGCCGAAGATTTCTTCAACATCCGCCGCCGCGACACGGAATATTCCGTCCGTGTTTCGGCCGGACATAAGAAGCTGTCGTGGAAAGGCTTCACCCCGCGTCTGAACTGGACTTGGTCGTATCTGGCCAGCAACCATTTCTACTACCGCCGCCACGAGAGCCGCGTTTTCCTGGATGTGTCCAAACAGTTTTGAGCACCTTTCGGACAAACGGCAAGAGGCCGTCTGAAACATTCAGACGGCCTCTTTATTCCGCCGCCGCATTTCACTCCCCCTCCTGCGCCCGCCGTACGGCTCGCGCGAGGGAGGGATAGGGAGGGGCGGCAGTCCGCAGAACTGCTCTGTGCCGAAGCCCTGCAAAAGTTGCCGTTGCGGCACAAACCCCTGGTACAACCCCGCAGGGCGGGATGGGGAACAGGTTTCAGACGATATCGGCAAGCGGCTTCAAGCTGCCAGAGGCCGTTTGAAAGCCTGCTTCTGCCCGCCCCTCTGTTCCCCGAACAAACCAAGCGGAACAACGGAGCATTGGCAGGACGAACCTTGCCGCTGCGTGTTTTCAGACGGCTTCAAACAGGTTGGCAGTCTGAAAGTGCGGTTTGCGTCTTTGCCGCTTTCAAAAAACCGCCCGACTGCCGTCATTCCCGTGCAGGCGGCAATCTTGGCGCGGGGCAAAGCAGTATTTTGTTGTCCGAACGTTTCCGCACGCCGAAAAGATTCCCGTCTGCGCGGGAATGACGGCGGCGTTTGTTTTCAGACGGCCTCGGAGGGGTTTGGCAAAGGTTTGCAGATAAAAAAGGCCGTCTGAAAAGCCCTTTCCGGGGTTTTCAGACGACCTTTTGCGGATACGCAGTCAGCGCAGTTCGGTGTGCAGGCGGGCGAGCCAGGTGGAGGCTTCCGATCCTGTGTAGCGGCTGCCGTCTTTGTTGAGGATTTGCAGGCGCGCGCCGTTGGCCGTGGGTTCGACGAAGACGATCAGTTCGGGAAGCTGTTGGGCTTCGGGGGCTTTTTTGCCGAACAGGCGGCCGATGAGGCCGGGTTTTTTCGTGCTGACCGAGGTGCTTTCGTTTTGTGCGGGCTGCACGAGGAAGGCGTGTTTTTCGGTGTTTTGGCCGATAACGGTCAGGCCGATGCGGTCGAGGGCGAGGGCGGTGCGGCGCCAGTTGCGCTGATAGTCGCCCGACAGAAGGAGGCTGCCGTTTTCGAGTTTGGCAAGACCGGCCGCGCTGCCGCTGTCGGCGGTTTGTTGGAGCTGGTTTTGGATTTGCTGCTCGTCGGCGCCGAGGTATTGCATGAAGCGGGCGAGGAAGGCGGCTTCGAGGTTGGGGTCGTTGGCGCGGGGCTGCCACATGGTGGTTTCTTTTTTGCGGTCGGCGTAGGTTTCGCTCATGCCTTTGTGGGCAAAGAAGATGTCGGTGGCGCCGTTGCGGCCTTTTTCGACGCGGATGATGAATTTGTCGCGTTCGCTGGTGGAGTAGATGCCGCCGAGACCAATTTTTTCGAGGATGCTGCGCAGGCCGCCGCCGGCGAGTTTGGCGCGGTTTTCCGCCCAGTCGGTTTCCATTTGGCCGATGGAGGGTTCTTCGGAGGCGATGGTAAAGCCGCTTTCCTGCCAAAAGGCTTTGAGCAGCGGCCAGAGTTCGGCGGGCTGTTTGCCGGAGACGGTGAGCCAGCGCTGGCTGCCGTCGCGTTCCATTTTGACGCCTTTGACGCTGCCGAGGACGGTTTGTCCGGCGGCGGTTTGTTTGGCGGCGTTGTTGCGGTTGAAGTCGCTGGCGCGTACTGCGCCGACTCCGGCGGGCAGTTGGTAGAGGTTGCCCTGGTTGGGGTTGTTCAGGTCGGGCGGGACTTCGAGGCTGACGATTTTGCGGTTTTCCGACTGGTAGTCGAGTTTGGGTTGTTCTTTTTTGCTGCCCGAGCAGGCTGAGAGGCCGATGAGGGCGATGGCGAGTGCGGCGGGTTTGATGGGATTCATACAGACTCCGTGTGGGATGAAATCAAATCAGTCCGGCGGTTTGCAGTGCGGCGCGCACTTTGTTTTGGCCGTCGGGTGTGAGGGGGATGATGGGCAGGCGGACGTGTTCGGTGCAGACGCCCAGTTGCGCGGCTGCCCATTTGGGTGCGGCGGGGCTGGGTTCGCAGAACATGACGTCGTAAACGGGGATGAGTTGTTCGTTCAGGCGGCGTGCTTCTGCGATGTTGCCGGTGAGGGCGGCGCGGCACATGTCGGCGAAGAGTTTGGGGGCGACGTTGGCGGCGACGGTGATGACGCCGTGGCCGCCGCAGAGCAGGAAGGGCAGGGCAGTGGGGTCGTCGCCGGAGTAGACGGCGAAGCCTTCGGGGGCGCGGTTGATGAGGTCGATTTCGCGGGCAAGGGCGCCGCTGGCTTCTTTGACGCCGGTGATGTTGGGGATTTGTGCCAGGCGCAGGATGGTGTCGTTGTTCATGTTGACGACGGTGCGGCCGGGTACGTTGTAGATGATCATGGGGATGTCTACGGTTTCGGCGATGGTTTTGAAGTGGCGGTAGATGCCTTCCTGCGAGGGTTTGTTGTAGTAGGGGACGACGGAGAGTGTGGCGTCGGCGCCTGCTTTTTTGGCGGCTTGGGAGAGTTCGACGGCTTCGATGGTGTTGTTGGCGCCTGTGCCGGCGACGATGGGGATGCGTTTGGCGGCGTGTTTGACGGCTGTTTCGATGACGAGGGTTTGTTCGGGGATGGATAGGGTGGCGGATTCGCCGGTGGTGCCGGCGATGACGAGGGCGTCGGTGCCGTTAGCGATGTGCCAGTCGATCAGTTTTTCGAGTTGGGGGAGATCGACGCTGCCGTCTTCGCGCATGGGGGTGACCAGTGCGACCAAGCTGCCTGTCAGCATAGTGAAAGCCTTTGTAGGTGGTTGGAAAAAAACGCGCGGATTGTAGCGTAAGTACGGCGCGCTGTGCAAAAGGCCGTCTGAAACGGGTGGCGCTTGTTTTTCAGACGGCCTTTTGTTGTGTGTTTGCCGGTTTGAGGCAGTCTGAGAAAGAGGGATGTTGGGACGGGGTTTTGTGGTTTCAGACGGCCTTTGGCGGATTATTGTTCGGCTTCTTCGGCGAGAAAGCCGCGCAGTTTCTGCATGGCTTTGGCTTCGATTTGGCGGATGCGCTCGGCGGAGACGCCGTATTCGGCGGCAAGCTGGTGGAGGGTGAGGCCGCCGTCGTCTTGCAGCCAGCGGGTTTCGACGATGCGTCTGCTGCGGTCGTCGAGTTTGGCGAGGGCGTTTTGCAGGCCTTCGGTTTGCAGGGCGTAGTGGGCTTTTTGTTCGATTTGGCGGGTGGGCTCGGTTTCGTGGTCGGCCAGCCAGTCGATGGGGGCGAAGCTGTCTTCGTCGTCGCTGTTGTCGGCGAGGAGGGCGACGTCTTTGCCGGTCATGCGCTGTTCCATTTCCATGACTTCGGACAGTTTGACGCCGAGGTCGTCGGCGATGGCCTGGGCTTCTTTCGGCGACAGGGCGGACAGGGATTTGCGCATGGAGCGCAGGTTGAAGAAGAGTTTGCGCTGGGGTTTGGTGGTGGCGACGCGCACGAGCCGCCAGTTTCTTAAGATAAATTCGTGGATTTCGGCTTTGATCCAGTGGACGGCAAAGGAGAAGAGGCGGGCGCCGCGGTCGGGTTCGTAGCGTTTGACGGCTTTCATCAGGCCGATGTTGCCTTCTTGGATGAGGTCGGCCTGGTTGAGGCCGTAGCCGTCGTAGCCGCGGGCGATGGAGACGACGACGCGCAGGTGGGACAGGATGAGTTGTTTGGCGGCTTCGACGTCGCCGCTTATTTTGCGTTCGGCGAGGTTGTGTTCTTCTTCGGGGGTGAGCATGGGGATGCTGTTGACGGTGTGGATGTATTGTTCCAGGCTGCCGTGTCCGCTGGGGACGGGGAGGGTGATGGTTTGACCTGTGGCCATTGGTGTTTCCTCAAATCGGATGGTGTTTCTGCTGGGACGGCTGTCCCGAAAGGCGCGTAGTTTACGCTATTTTTATGCTAAAAAACGCATGGCGGCGGTTAAGACGCTTTTTATTTCTTTTATTAGGCGGTTCGGGGGCGGTGTTTCAGACGGCCTTTGTGTTTTCAGACGGTCTGTGGGGTGCGGCCGTCTGAAAACAGGAAACGGCAGCTTTGCGGGCTGCCGTTTTGCCGTTGGATTGGCGGCTGTTTTAGAAGAGGTCGTCCAAGTCGGTGTTGTTGACGGGGCGGCGGTTGCTCGGCTTGATTTCCTGTTCGTCTTGGTTGACGTTGGTCGGCCTGAGTTCGCGCTCGGCTGCCGCGCCGCTGTCGGTGTCGGCGGGTTTGCCGATGGTGCCGTCGGAGTCGGAGCGGCTGCTGCTGTTGTCGATGCGCAGCGAGGGGTCGGTGGTTTGGCGCTCTTTATAGAAGTATTCGCCGCCGCGCAGAACCATGCCGCCGGGTACTTTCATGCCTGTGCTCGGTTTGCCTTTGAGGGCGTGGCGCATGTATTCGACCCAGACGGGCAGGGCGATGGTGCCGCCATAGCCGGCGCGTCCCATGCTGCGCGGTTTGTCGAAACCGATGTAGACGGCGGTGACGATGTCGGGGTTGAAGCCGACGAACCAGGCGTCTTTGTTGTCGTTGGTGGTGCCGGTTTTGCCGGCAATGTCGGAGCGGCCGAGGGCGAGCGCGCCGCGTGCCGTGCCGTATTTGACGACGTCCTGCATCATTTTGTACATGATGTAGGCGTTGCGCGGGTCGATGACCTGCGGTGCGTTTTCTCCGGCGACGAGGGGCTGCATCTGCGCTTTCAGATGATCTTGCGAGTCGTAGATTTTGTCGATGACGTAGGCGGACACTTTGTAGCCGCCGTTGGCAAATACGGCGTAGCCTTCGGCCATTTGCAGAGGTGTGCTCGATCCTGCGCCCAGTGCCATGGAGAGGTTGGCCGGGTGGTTGTTGGGTTTGAAGCCGAATTTTTGGATGTACTGCTGGGTGTAGTTGACGCCGGTAGCCATCAGGATGCGGATGGAGACCATGTTTTTCGAGCGGGTCAGCGCGTGGCGCAGGGTGATGGGGCCGTCGTAGCGGCCGTCTGAATTTTTCGGTGTCCACGGACGTCCGCCGCGTCCCGCGCCGGGGATGGAGATGGGGTCGTCGTTAATCAGGGTGGCGGCGGTCATGCCTTTGGACAGCCCCGCGGAATAGACGAAGGGTTTGAATGATGAGCCGGGCTGGCGCATGGCCTGGGTGGCACGGTTGAAGTTTTTGCTGTGGAAGTTGTAGCCGCCGACCAGTGCGCGGACGGCGCCGGTGCGGGCATCCAGTGCGACGAGTGCGCCTTGCAGTGCGGGCTCTTGTGCGATGCGCCAGCCGCTGCCTTTGACTTTTTGTACGCGGATGACGGCGCCCGGACGGATTTGCGTTTCTTCGAGTTTGGCGTTGAGAACGGCATTGCGCGCGCCGCCCATTTGTGCGGGCGTCAGCTGGATGCGTTCGCCTGTGGTGATTTGGGCGGTGATGCCTTTGTTTTTCGACGCGGTGATGACGACGGCCGGTTCCAATCCGTCTACCGCATGCATGGTGGACAGATATTTGCCGACAATTTCTTCGGTGTCTTCGTCGGTGTCTTTGCTTAATTCCAGATAGCCTTCCGCACCGCGGTAGGCGCTGCCGCGGTCGAATCCGCGCAGGGTTTTGCGCAGGGCGTTGGTGGCGACGCGCTGGCTGTCGGTGTCGACGGTGGTGTAAACCTTGAAACCCTGCGTGTAGGCGTCTTCACCGTATTTTTCATAAAGCTCCTGGCGCGCCATTTCGGCAACATATAAGGATGTTTGGTCGATGTCTTGGACATGGCGCTCGTAATGGAGTTCTTCGTTGAACGCGGCGTTTTTTTGCTCGGGTGTGATCATGCCCAGTTCGACCATGTTGTTCAGGATGTATTCCTGACGCTGTTTGGCACGTTTGGGGTTGACCAAGGGATTGGCAGCCGAGGGGAATTTGGGCAGGCCGGCCAGCATGGAGGCTTCCGCCAAAGTCAGCTCCTGAACCGGTTTGTTGAAATAGACTTGCGAAGCGGCTGCAAAACCGTAGGCACGCTGCCCGAGATAGATTTGGTTGAAGTACAGTTCCAAAATCTGGTCTTTGGTTAAGGATTGTTCGATTTTGTAGGCCAGCAGGGCTTCGTTGAATTTCCTTGTCAGCGTTCTTTCGTTGGTGAGGTAGAAGTTGCGCGCTACCTGCTGGGTAATCGTGCTGGCGCCGGACTGTACGCCGCCGGAAGTGAGGTTGCCAATGATGGCGCGGCCGACGCCGATAACGTCTACGCCCCAGTGGTCGTAGAAGCGTTTGTCTTCCGCGGCAATAACCGCGTTTTTCAACACTTGGGGGAAGTCTTTGATTTCGGTAAAGGCGCGCCGTTCCTCACCATAAGAGCCGATCAGCTTGCCGTCTGAAGAGTAAATCATCAAAGGCATTCTCGGCTGGTAGTTTTGCACGGCATCTAATGAAGGAAGTTTGGGATAGGTTGTCAAAACGGCGATGGCCAGCAGACCGACAGCAAACAGAGCCAGCCCGATGAACAGACCGATAAGGGTGGTGAAAATTTTTTTAATCATGACTAAGTAATATTTACCCCAAAGGGTATTAAATAAAGTAAAATGGTCTTAACGTTTAAACAGGGCGGTAATTTTATTGCCGCTCCTTCTTATCAACCGCTTACGGAAGCCGATATTGTAACCAATATTATTTGGCAGGGAAATGAGTTATGCGTTTAACAAAAAGTCAAAAAAATACAAAAGGTAAAGCTTCTTCCAGTTTTTCCTCACGTGCGTCAGTGGGGATTGATATTACCCAAGATGCTGTAAAAATCGTTCAGTTGTCGGGGCGTAATTTGAATCAAGTGCAGTTGGATAATTACTCTATTGTCCGGTTGCCGAAGAATATTATCAAGGGTGCAATCGTTCAGGATTACGATCAGCTTGTAGCGTACTTGCAACATGCATATACGCAGCTGGGAGGTAATAGCCGCAATATCATCGGCGCCATTCCGCAGTCGCTGGCTAATATAGAAACTGTAACCTACAACGAAAAAGATGCCGATATGGATTTGGCAGATTTTGTCGAGCTTGAGGTCTCGCAGCAGATGCCCTTGGATGAAGTTAATTATGACTATCGGGTTGTTCAAGAGGGAACGGGTTCGGCAGGTAAGAAGGTGTTGGTGGTTGCTGCGCGAAAAGAAGATCTGGAGCCTAGGCTAGAAGTGTTTGATAGCGCTGGTTTGAGTTTGCAATCGTTAGATGTGGATGTGCTGGCTCAGGCTAATGCTTTTAATTATTGGATGGATAGGCAAAATCCTGAGTTTTTGTCTGACAAAGTCATGGTCGTTCATATTTCAGAGGATGAAATGTCTTCCTTGGTGTTGCAAAACGGTCAAATTCTGTATCGGCAAGAATCCGCTTTGGGTGGTGAGCAGCTTTGTCAGTTAATCCAGCGAACTTATCAGGTGAGCGATGAGCAGGCTAAAGTTATGCGTAAGAGTGAAAATAAGCCTGCTGATTATCAGATTCAGGTGGCTGATCGTTTCAATGCCCAAATTGCTCAGGAAGTCCAACGTGTTTTGCAGTTTTACTACACCACTCAGTCGGGTGAGCAGTTTGCCAATGTAAGGAATATATTCCTTACCGGATCAGCTTCTACTCAGGCTAATTTGGCAGAAACAATTTTTTCTCAAACAAATACATCGGCTGAATGTGTCGATCTGACAACTTCTGTTTCAATTGGGATGAAGGCAGATGCTTCTGAAATGCAGCAAGTTGGTTCGGAATTGGCAATAGCATTTGGTTTGGCATTAAGGGGATTGTAATTATGACAGATTTAATTAAAATTAATTTGCTTCCCTACAGGGAAGAATTAAGCCAAAAGGAAAAGCAGAAGTTTAAAGTCATGATGATGACTGCCGGCTTAATCGGGATTGGTTTGGCAGGATTGGCTTTTGTAGGTCTAAATCAGGCTATTTCTTCGCAAGAAGCTAGAAACACATTCTTGGAGCAGGAAATACAAAAAACTGATGAAGCTATTAAAGAAATAGCAAGTCTTGAGGCAGAGAAAGCAGATTTCTTAGCTAAGAAACAGAAGGTTGAGGAGCTCCAGAATAAAAGATTTGAGGGTGCCCGCATTATAGATACATTGAATCAACTGCTTCCTGAGGGAGCCTATGTTCTTTCTATAGCTTCGCAAGATGGTGATTCTTATGATATTACTGGTAAAGCATCCAGTGATAACCGCATTGCTATGTTTATGAGAGCATTGCCGACAACAGGGATATTCAATCAACCAGAACTTCTTGGAATTGAGAAGACGGATAATGGTCAGAAATTTGTTATTAAAACAGTTTTGAACCCGTCTGCCGCGTCATTGGGCGATTCGGTAAGACAATCTGAAAATGAACAGGCAGCATCTTCTGCTTCAGATGTAAGTCAAAATAGTGCAAGTGCTACGGAGAAGTAAATGGCTAAGAACAACCAAAAAATCGATTTGCAAAATTTACATGAGTTGAATTTTGTATTTAAGATTTGCATCGCTGCTGCTTTGGTTGCAGTGATACTTGTGATTGGATATTTTGTGGTTTTCCAAGATCAGTTGGCTGAACTGGATTCGGCTAAAGCAAAAGAAGAGGAATTAAAACAATCGTATCAGGAAAAAAGTATAAAAGCGGCAAATTTAGAGAATTTAAAATCGGAATTGGCTGCGTTGCACACGTCTTTTAACCAGTTATTGCAACAATTGCCCACGGATAAAGAAATACCTAATTTGATTCAAGAATTGAATCAGGCGGCTTCAACAAATAATTTGCAGCTTGGTGCGCTTTCTCCACTTGATCCTGTAAACGATGGCGCTATTCAAAGATTACCCTATAAACTTTTAATAAGCGGCCAATATGATCAAATTTCAAAATTTGCTAGAGATGTTGGTGGGTTATCTCGAATAATTACACTGAGCCAGCTGAATATGTCCAAAGAAGACAAAACAGGGCAAATTAAATTAGAGGCTATTGCAAATACTTATAAAGCACGGCCTGCAGAAGAGTTGGCAGCAGAACAAGCTAGCGCAGCGTCCGCTGCGTCCGCAGCAAACTAAAATAGGGTCATAGATGATGAAGAAAATAATTTTACTATCCGCTTTTTTATGTTTATCTGCGTGTGATGATGAACCTGAAGATCTCAGAGTTTGGGTTGATGCTACCAAAAAAGAAGCAGAAAAAAAGGTGAAACCAGTGGAGATCCCGATTGGCGTTCCTGCTTTGACTTATACTCCGGCAATTCAACCTGTTTTGGATGCATTTAATAGTAAACGGTTGAGTACTAATCAAAAGGGTGTCAATGCGCCAGATTTAAACCGACCTAAGGAAGTGTTGGAGGCGTTTAATTTGGACAGTATTAAATATGTAGGCTCCTTTAAGAAAGCTGGAACTACTTCTGCTTTTGTAGAGGTTGAAGGACATGTTTATACAGTTGTTCCAGGTAATTATATTGGCCAAAATTATGGTAAGGTAACCAAGATTCAGGATGATGCAATCCTGATTACCGAATTAGTTGAGGATGCAAACGGCAATTGGACCTTTCGTCCTGCAGAGTTAATTTTAAGTAGTTCTGAAAAAACAGGAAATTAAATTTTAAGGGGTATTGGTAATGAATAAAGTTAAAACCATCAATAGTATATTTGCAATATTGGGATTGTCGTTCATTGGTCATGCGGCATATGCGGGAAATATAACCAACATCAATGTTTCCTCTATGCCGAATAATCAAAAAATTATTAAAATTAAATTTGATAAGGATGCGGTTTTACCCGTTGCGTCCCCGAGCGCTTTGCCTACCCAGTTTGTTCTTAATTTTCCTACTACAGGTGTTGGTTTGCCCCAACCTGTTTTGGAATATGAAGATTCCTTATTAAACCGGGTGGTGGCTGCTCAACAGGCGGACGGTCAGACTAAAGTTGTTGTCGGTTTAAACAAAAACGGGCGTTATACAACTGAAGTGAAAGGTAATGAAGTTTGGATTCGGATCAATGAATTTGTAGGTGCGCAGGCAAATGTCAAAGCCTCCCAACAACAGGTTGTAAACTCTGCTTCGACTGTTGATTTCAGAAAATCCGGTAAGTCTGAAGGTATTGTTGATATTTCTGTTCCGGGTTTTCAGG
Organism: Neisseria sp. WLZKY-1; assembly: GCF_046546535.1. Classification (NCBI taxonomy): domain Bacteria; kingdom Pseudomonadati; phylum Pseudomonadota; class Betaproteobacteria; order Neisseriales; family Neisseriaceae; genus Neisseria; species Neisseria sp. WLZKY-1. The sequence goes on along the minus strand of NZ_JBKGTW010000015.1, from coordinate 22,704 downwards.
GGCAGCCTGATATTAAACAAAACAGTAGCGGCATTACGATCACTTTAAAAAATTATCCATTACCGACTCAGGCTCAACGCAATCTGGATGTAAGCGATTTTGGTACGCCTGTTCGTAATGTAATCATGAAAAGAATTGGCAACAATACTCAGGTTATTATTAAAAACCAAGGTGGTTGGTCATATAATCACAAAGTATCCGGAGGGCGAATTTCGGTAGAAATTTCTCCTAACACTTCCGCTGAAGTGAATGGTTTGCAATCCAATAAGTCAAAATCCTTTAAAGGTAATCGGGTTTCATTTGATTTCCAGGATGTTGATGTGCGTACCATCTTGCAGATCTTGGCAAAAGAGTCTGGGATGAATATTGTTGCCAGTGACAGCGTTACTGGTAAGATGACTCTTACTTTGAAGGATGTTCCTTGGGATCAGGCTCTTGATTTGGTAATGCAGGCTCGTGGCTTGGATATGCGTCGTTCCGGCAATATCATCAATGTTGCGCCAAGATCTGAATTTTTGGCTAGAGATAAAGAAGTTTTGACTCAACAGCGCGAAATCGATGAATTAGGTCCGTTGTATTCCCGCACATTCCAATTGAAATACAAGAATGTGGAGGAGTTCCGCAAAATTCTGAAATTGGATGATGACAGAAGGAATGATAATTCTGATGAGAGAAGAACTATTTTAAGTAAGAGAGGAAGTGCATTAATCGATCCCTCTACTAATACGCTAATTATTACTGATAACCCTGCAGTTCTACAAAAATTTGAGAAAATTTTGGAAGAATTAGATGTTCCTGCACGCCAAGTTATGGTTGAAGCTAGGATTGTAGAAGCATCAGATGGTTTTTCTCGTGAACTCGGTGTTAAGTTTGGTTATGCAGGATCCAATGGTAAGAACAGCTGGGGTAGTGATTGGGGTAATTCTATAGAGAATAAAAATGCTTTAGCTAAATCGCTTAGAGCTAGAAATGATCCTAGCTATAAACCTAATGGAACAACTGATGATAGATATCCTACTTGGACATTAAATCCAAATATTAATCTTCCGACGGTTGCGGCTACTTCAAGTTTGGCCTTAGTTCATTCGCTTGCATCGGGTGCTTTGGCATTGGAATTGTCGGCACAACAGGCACAAAATAAGGCTAAAATTATTTCTTCGCCAAGAGTTTTGACGCAAAACCGTAAAGAGGCTGTAATTGAAGCAGGTACGGAAATCCCTTATCAGGAAGCATCTTCCAGTGGTGCAACCTCCACCTCCTTTAAAAAGGCTGTTTTAGGTATGACTGTAACTCCTAATATTACTCCGGATGGTCAAATTATATTGGATATTAAAGTAAATAAAGATTCCGTAAATCGTAATTGTGGCTCTTCTGAACCCTGTATCGACACCAAGCGCTTGAATACCAGAGCAATGGTGGAAGACGGTGGTACTCTGATTTTAGGTGGTATTTATGAAGAGGAAAATTCCGATGGTGTCAGCAAAGTTCCGTTGTTGGGTGATGTGCCTGTGTTGGGTAACCTGTTCAAACACCGCTCCCGCAACAACAGCAAAAAAGAGCTGCTGATCTTTATCACTCCGCGCATTGTCGATAATGTCGGCAGCACGCTGCGTTACTGATAGCTTGGTTTGAAAATGGTCTAAGGTTGCTTTAGTCAGCCTTAGGCCATTAATTTGCTTGTTTCAAAAAAAATTCTGTAAGATTCAATTCGCTGTTAATTCAATACGAATAAAGGAAATTATGAAAAACTACCAAGCGCCCGACGAGCAGGGCTTTTTCGGCGAACACGGCGGACTGTATGTGTCCGAAACCCTGATTCCCGCTTTGAAAGAATTGGCCGAAGCCTATCAGGCGGCGAAAAACGACCCCGAATTTTGGGCACAGTTCCGTCATGATTTGAAACACTACGTCGGCCGTCCCAGCCCCGTTTACCATGCCGCGCGGCTTTCCAAGCATTTGGGCGGCGCGCAGATTTGGTTGAAACGCGAAGATTTGAACCACACTGGCGCACACAAAGTCAACAACACCATCGGTCAGGCGCTGCTTGCCAAACGCATGGGCAAAAAGCGCGTGATTGCCGAAACCGGCGCAGGGCAGCACGGCGTGGCCTCGGCCACCGTGGCCGCGCGTTTCGGCATGACTTGCGACGTGTACATGGGCGCAGACGACATCCAACGCCAAATGCCCAACGTGTTCCGCATGAAGCTTTTGGGTGCGAACGTCATCGGCGTGGAAAGCGGCAGCCGCACGCTCAAAGACGCGATGAACGAAGCGATGCGCGAATGGGTCGCCCGCGTGGACGATACGTTTTACATCATCGGCACGGCTGCCGGCCCTGCGCCGTATCCAGAAATGGTGCGTGATTTCCAATGCGTAATCGGCAACGAGGCCAAAGAGCAGATGCTCGAAACCGTCGGCCGCCAGCCTGATGTGGCCGTGGCCTGCGTGGGCGGCGGCTCGAACGCCATCGGCCTGTTTTACCCGTATATCGGCGAAGAGGGCGTGCGCCTTGTGGGCGTGGAAGCGGGCGGCTTGGGCGTGGACACCAAAGACCACGCCGCGCCGATTACCAGCAAAGCGCCCGTCGGCGTGTTGCACGGTTTCCGCAGCTATCTGATGCAGGACGAACACGGCCAGGTACTCGGTACGCACTCGGTATCCGCCGGCTTGGACTACCCCGGCATCGGCCCGGAACACAGCCACCTCGCCGACATCGGCCGTGTCGAATACACCGCCGCCAATGACGATGCCGCGCTGGAAGCCTTTGATTTGCTTTGCCGCTTCGAGGGCATCATTCCCGCACTCGAATCCAGCCACGCGCTGGCTTGGGCGGTGGCAAACGCGCCGAAAATGGGCAAAGACCAAGTGATTCTGGTCAATCTCTCCGGCCGGGGCGACAAAGACATCAATACCGTAGCCAAACTCAAAGGCATCGAAATTTGATTTTTCAGACGGCCTCCTCCGATGGAGGCCATCTGAAAGCCTCTTTATCAGAAGAAGACAAAACACACTATGACTGAAATATTGTTGTACACCTTCATCTATATGGCGTTTGCCGTCGGCGCGGTATTGATTTCGCAAAAACTGGGGCTGGGATCGGTATTGGGCTACCTGATGGCCGGCATCCTCATCGGCCCGGTATTGGGCTTCGTCGGCAAAGAAGCCGAATCCATCCAGCACGTTGCCGAGTTCGGCGTCGTCATGATGCTGTTTCTCGTCGGTTTGGAACTCGCACCGCAGATGCTTTGGCGGCTGCGCCACAAACTGCTCGGCTTGGGCGGCCTGCAAGTAGGGCTGACCCTGGCCGCAGTAGCCGCCATCGCCGTTGCGCTCGGGCAGAGTTGGCAGGTAGGCATTGCCATCGGCTGCATACTGGCCTTATCGTCCACCGCCATCGTCCTGCAAACCTTCAACGAAAAAAACCTGCTCTCGACACCGGGCGGGCAAGCCGGTTTTGCCGTCCTTCTCTTCCAAGACGTCGCGGCCATTCCCATGCTGGCGCTGCTGCCCCTGCTTGGTGTGGCGGCGGTTAGCGGTGGCGACGGACACGAACAGGCCAATATCATGGCCGGGCAGCCCGGCTGGGTAACGGCGCTGGTCAGCGTGGCCGCCATCGCCGTTATCGTTATCGGCGTGCGCTACCTCGTGCCCGCCACCTTCCGCTTCATCAGCAAAACGCGCCTGCGGGAAATGTTTACCCTGTTCACCCTGGCCGTCGTCGTCGGCATCGCCACCCTGATGTCCCTGATCGGCCTCTCGCCCGCCTTGGGCGCATTCATCGCCGGCGTCACTCTCGCCAACAGCTCCTACCGTCACGAAATGGAAAGCCATCTCGAACCCTTCAAAGGGCTGCTGCTCGGCCTGTTTTTCATCACCGTCGGCGCAGGCATGAACTTCGGCCTGCTCGGGCGCGAATTTTTGCTGGTTTTGGGGCTGACCGCAGGCACCATGCTGGTTAAAGCCGCGGTGCTGTTTATCTTGGGCAAACTCTTCCGCCTGCCTTCCGCCGCAGGCAAACTGTTCGCCATCAGCCTCGCGCAGGCCGGTGAATTCGGCTTCGTGCTGCTCTCCATCTCGCAACAAAGCAGAGTGCTGCCGCAGGCTCTGGCCGACCGCATCTCCCTGGTCGTCGCCCTGTCCATGCTGTTCACCCCGCTACTCTTTATCTTCTACGACAAAGTTATCGCCCCGCGCGCAATAGCGGCGGAAAACGAAAGCCGTCCGAACGACGAAGTGCACGAAGAAAACCCCATCATCCTGCTTGGACACGGCCGCTTCGGTCAACAAATCAACAGCATGCTCACCAGCTGCGGTTTCCATACCACCGTAATCGACCATCACGCCGAAACCGTTGAAGGCCTCACCAAATACGGCAGCAAAACCTACTACGGCGATGCCACCAGCCCCGAGCTGCTCAACTCCATCGGACTGGGCAAGGCCAAGCTGCTCATCGTTGCCATCGGCGACGACCAGCAATCGACCGAAGTCGTCGAATTTGTCCGCCGCCACTACCCCGACCTCACCATCATCGCCCGCGCCCACGGCCGCCAGCACGCCTACAACCTGCACCACGCCGGCGCCGACTTCATCGTGCGCGAAACCTTCGACGCCGCCATCCGCAGCGGCCGCATCGCCCTCGAAAGCCTCGGCGTATCGCAGGAGCGGGCAAAAGAACTGAGCGACTTCTACGCCGCGCGCGACCGCTACCACCTCTTCACCTTGTCCGAACTCTACGACCCCGAAGTCCCGCCGTTCGCCAATGAAGCCCTGATGGAAAAATCGCGCAAACTCGACGCCGAAACCGCCGGCATGATGCAGATACTGCTTAGCGGCGGCGAAGTCGAATGGCAGCGCGAAGCCGCCGACTGGGCGCATACCAAGAAAAACTGACCGCCGCAGCGGTTTGCGCCGGTAAGGCCGTCTGAAACCCGAATCCAAGGTTTCAGACGGCCTCTTATTTTTGCCCACACGCCTCCCCGCCAACTCTGCAACTGCGTGCGTTGCTGCGCAACACACCCTACCAGTTCGGCAAAGGCCGCCGGTTTGCGCGTAGGGTGTGCCGCCCCAGCGACGCACGCGTTTCTTGCGATACGGCCGTTCCCAAAAGGCCGTCTGAAAGCCTTAATCCGCTTTTCAGACGGCCTTTTCTTCGCCCACACGGTTTTTGCAAAGCCTCAAACTGCGTGCGTTGCCGCGCAACACGCCCTACCGGCGCGGCAAAGGCCGTCTGAAACCTTTGTTTCGGGTTTCAGACGGCCTTTTTCTTCTGCTGCCGCTTTACAGGAAAACCGTTTCGCCGCTGCGGCCGCGGCTTTCGCTGCCCAGCCAGTAGACGAAGGCGGGCATGATTTCGGCGAGGTCGCGGCGCTCGCTTTTGGCTTCGCCGGGGTGGGTTTTTTCCCGCTGCGGGGAGTTGACCGCGCCGGGAATCAGGACGTTGGCGCGCAGGTTGGGGAAGCGGCTCCATTCGTCGGCGATGCTGAGGGCGAGGTAGTTGAGGGCAGCTTTCGATGCGCCGAAGCCGCCCCAGTAGGCTTGCGGCGTTTCGCTGTGGCTTTCGCTGACGAAGACGACGGAGGCGTCTTCCGACTGCATCAGCAGGGGGGTGAAGGCACGGGTGAGTCCCATGGGGGCGACGGTGTTGATGCGGTATTGTTTGACCCAGTCGGCGACGGTTTGGAAGTTGAGAGGGGAGAGTGCGGCAAAATAGCTGGCGCTGTGGACGATGCCGTCGAGCCTGCCGCCCGTGGCTTCGGCGATGGTGGCGGCCAGTTGGGCGAATTCGTTTTCTTCGGCGGTGAGCAGGTCGAAGCAGACGGCGTAGGGTTCGGGCGAGCCGGCGGCGACGATTTCGTCGTAAACCTTTTCCATGCGTTTCTGCCGCCGTGCGATGAGGACGACGGTGGCGCCTTCAGCGGCGCAGTGTTTGGCGGCGGCGGCGCCTATGCCTTGCGAGGCGCCGGTAATCAGGATGGTTTTTCCGTTGAGTTTGCCTGTCATGGTTGCTCTCCGTGGTCGGGTTGGCGGGCGGCCGTCTGAAAAGCGGTTTGGTGCTTTCAGACGGCCTTCGGGGTTACTGTCCAGCTTTGAGCGCCTGCCACAGCCGTGTTTGCAGTTTGACGGTTTCGCGCGATTTGGGCAGGACGATGAAGCTGCGGGTAAGGGTTTCTTTGTCGGGGAAGACGGAGGGTTCGTTGGCGTATTTTTCGTCCATCAGGCCGCGCGCGGCTTGGGCGGCGGGGGCGTAGGTGACGAAGTTGCCGTTTTTGGCCGCCACTTCGGGGTTGAGGGTGTGGTTGATGTATTTGTGGGCGTTGGCGGCGTTGGGGGCGCCCATCGGAATCATGAAGGAGTCGACCCACAGGCCGAAGCCGCTTTTGGGGGCGAGGACGCGCAGTTTGATGCCGTTGCCCGCTTCTTCGGCGCGGTTTTTGGCGATGTTGAGGTCGCCGCCGTAGCCGACGGCGACGCAGAGGTTGCCGCTGGCCATGTCGTCGATGTAGCCGGAGGAGGTGAAGCGTTTGATGTCGCCGCGCACGCGCTGCATCAGGCGGTTGGCTTCTTCGAGATCGGCGGGGTTTTCGCTGTTGGGGTTTTTGCCGAGGTAGTTGAGGGCGAGCGGGTATTGTTCGGTGGGGCTGTCGAAGTAGCTGATGCCGCAGTGTTTGAGTTTGGCGGTGTATTCGGGATTGAAGACCAGATCCCATTCGTTTTCGGGGAGCTTGTCGGTGCCGAGGGCTTCTTTGACTTTGTCGGTGTTGACGGCGAGGGTGTTGATGCCCCAGAAGTAGGGAACGGCGTATTTGTTGCCGGGATCGACCTGTTCCATTTGTTTGAGCAGGGCGGGGTCGATGTTGGCGTAGTTGGGTATCAGGCTTTTGTCGATTTCCTGATAGGCGCCGGCCTGTATCTGGCGTCCGGCGTTGGAGATGGAGGGGGCGACGAGGTCGTAGCCGGAATGGCCGGTGAGCAGCTTGGCTTCGAGGGCTTCGTTGCTGTCGTAGAAATCGTAGCGCACGCGGATTTTTTCCGCTTTTTCAAAGGCGGCGACGGTGTCGGGATCGACGTAGTCCGACCAGTTGAAGATGTTGAGTTTGCCGGTGGCGGGCAGAGCGGCTGTGTCTCCGTCCGCCGCGCCCGCACTATCGGACGGGCTGTGTTCCGCGCCGCCGCAGGCTGCAAGCAGCAGGACGGTTGCGGACAGTAAAAGGGTTTTTTTCATTGTGTTTCCTCTTGTTCGGTAGGGTTGCGCGCGGGTGGCCGCGTGCCGCGCATTAAACGGCAAAACACCAGGCGGCGCAAGCGCTTGATGGGGTTTTGCCAACATTTTTTAACAAATGTTGCAGGCGGCGGAAAATGCGCGCGCAGGCCGTCTGAAAACGGGTTTTGCGTGCGGGAAAACGCGGGCCGCAGGCCGCCGCGCTTGCTTTTCAGACGGCCTTGAATATGGGAAAATCGCGCGCTTTAAAATTCAGCGCAGGGGCGGAATCATGTTGGACAGGGAAGGCTACCGTCCGAACGTCGGGATTATTTTGGTAAACGGGCACAACCGCGTGTTTTGGGGCAAGCGCGTGCGCGAGCATTCCTGGCAGTTTCCGCAGGGCGGCATCAAGCCGGGCGAGAGCCCCGAAACGGCGATGTACCGCGAACTGATGGAGGAAGTCGGCCTGCTGCCGCACCATGTGAAAATCCTCGGCCGCACGCGCGACTGGCTACGCTACGAAGTGCCGAACAACTGGGTGCGCCGCGAGTGGCGCGGTTCGTATAAGGGGCAGAAACAGATTTGGTATCTGCTGCGGCTGACCGGCCGCGAAAGCGACGTGCACCTGCGCGCCACCAGCCATCCCGAGTTCGACGGCTGGCGCTGGCACGATTACTGGGCGCCGATAGACGAAGTGATCGATTTCAAGCGCGGCGTTTACGAGGGTGCCTTGTCGGAGCTGTCGCGCTTTTTGAAAAATCTGGAAACGCGCGAAGAGTTTGTCCGACGAACGGCGGAGTGAAAGCAGAACGGAAGAGGCCGTCTGAAAACCCGTAAAACAGGTCTTCAGACAGCCTCTTTGTTTGTTTGACCGTTTGGCCGCTCTTCAATTGTTCAATCGGATTGCACTCAAAAGGCCGTCTGAAACCCCGTTTGGCGGTTTCAGACGGCCTTTGTGCTGCCTGCTTTATTAATGGTGGTGATGGTGGTGCGCTTCGGTGTGCGCGCGCTCCTGTCCCACGGGCATGATCAGCGTGGCGTAGGCGGCCGATTCGCCGCAGACTTTCGGATCGGCAAACGGCGCTTTGTGCACGACTTTCACTTTCCACAGTCCTTCCACCAGCGGCAGAACGTTGACCTTGCCTTCTTTGTCGGTTTTGCCGGAAAAGGCCTGCGGTTCGCGGTGGTCGTGTGCCGCCGCCAAATCGCGGGCGACAATGGTGTCTGCCGTGGCGGTGACGGTTGCGCCCGCCAGCGCTTTGCCCTGATAGAGGATTTGCACGGGGAAGAGCTGGCCGGGTTTGACCGTGTTCGGATTTGCCAGCGGCACGATTTCCAACATCTGGCCGACAGGGCGGGAGATGGCGGCTAAATCTTCCGCGCCGCCGACGTTCACCACGCTTTTGCCGAACATTTGGCTTTGCTCGCAGGACACGGCCGACGGGCGATCGGCCATGTTTTTCTGCTCCCATTTTCCTGCGGCGTCTTTCGACCAGAAAGTCGGCTTGTAGGTGGCGCTGATGATGTAGCTGCCTTTTTTCAGACGGCCTGATGCGTATTGGTAGTTTTCGCCCTGCTGTTTGAGCGCGGCGGTTTTGCCGTCGGGAGAAGTGATGTGCAGCGGCGCGAAAATGTGCAGGCGGTCGGCAGGGATTTTTTCCGCGTGCGGGAAATCGTGGCTGTATGCCAAATCGGCCTGCAAGGCTTCGGAAACGGACAGCTCAGCGGGCGCGTTCACCCAAACTTCGTGGGCATGGGCAAGAGCGGCGGTGCAGAGCAGGGCGGCTGGAAGGAGTTTCTTCATAATCTCTCTTTCTGGAAACGGATGGAAAACGGGCGCACGGATGCACGCGCGCGTTATGATATTACATTTTCAGTGCACAAGAAAGGGAAACGAAGGAGGGACGGGCGCAAAACATTCTGCCGCCGCGCAGACGGAGCGTGCGCGGCGGCAGAATGCGGCGTTCAGACGGCCTATTGCACGCGTTTGACGGGGAAATGGTAAACGTCGGGTGCGGCATACATTTTCAGGCCGTCGTTGCGGTCGAGCTGGATGAAGGACATCGCGCCGTCTGCGCAGCTTAAAGAAAGATTGACGCGCAGGTATTTTTTGTCGGCGCTGATTTTCGCCAATGCTTCTTGCAGGGGCGCGGAATAGGCTTCAGCTTCTTCTTTCGTGCCGTTGCGGTTTTGATCTTCGATGCTTGCGCGGATGCTTTTGGCGAGTTCGCGGCCGCTGGTGCGGTCGGTGTTGTGGACATAGCCTTTTTTGCGCTTGTCGCAGCCGGCTTTGATTTTGGCGAACTCTTCAAAACCGTGCGTGGCGATAACAAAGCGTTCCGCGGACGCTTGGCCGTTTTTGACAAGGGTTTCTTCCCAAGTGCCGTAGCTTTCGCGGTGCGGATTGCCTGCGGCCTGCGCGGCGGTGGCCAGTGCCAGCGATGCGCAGAGCAGGGCGGTTTTCAAGTGTTTCATGGGATGCCTTTTTGTCGGGGTGCAAGGTTTGACTTCTTTGCAGCTTCGTTTTCAGACGGCCTATTTCCTGCGCCGCCGCCCGCCTGGCAGACCCATGTCCGCCCATTTCACAATATTGGCTACTTCGGCGGGATTAAGCTCGTAAAATTGGCCGCGTTTGAGGCGGTTGGGCAAACCGATCGGCCCGAATCCCACGCGCACGAGGCGGCTTACTGTCAGCCCGAAATGCTCGAAAATGCGGCGCACTTCGCGGTTGCGGCCTTCTTTAATCACGACGCTGTACCATTTGTTTGCACCCTCGCCGCCCTGCTCGAAGATGCGTTCCACTTTGGCCAAACCGTCTTCCAGCATCACGCCTTCTTCGGTCAGCTCGCGCATCTGTTCGGCGGTCATTTCGCCCAACACGCGAACGGCGTATTCGCGTTCCACTTCAAAGCTGGGGTGGGCGAAACGCTGCACCAGTTCGCCCGATGTGGTGAGAATCAGCAGGCCGCTGGTGTTGATGTCGAGCCGGCCGATGGCGACCCAGCGGCTGCTGGCCGCCTGCGGCAGGCGGTCGAAAATGCTCACGCGGCCTTGCGGATCGTCGCGCGAGACGATTTCGCCTTCTTGTTTGTAATACAAAATGATGCGCGGCAGGCGGTCGGCCCATTTGAGTTTGATCACGCTGCCTTTGACGGTAACGTGGTCGTCGGGCGTAACCTTGTCGCCCAAGCCTGCGGTTTTGCCGTTGACCTGCACGAGGCCGGCGGCAATCCATTCTTCCATTTCGCGGCGCGAGCCGACACCTGATGCGGCCAGCACTTTTTGCAGGCGTTCGGGTTCGATGTGCGAGAGGTCGCTGCGGCGTTCTTTCAACTCGCGAGCGCGCTCCATGATTTTTTGGTTGGGATTGCGCACGACGAGTTTTTTCGCTTTGGCGGCGCGCTGTTTGGGGGCGCGGTTTTCGTGCGGCAGAAGGCCGTCTGAAACCTCCAGTCGGCCGTTTTCAGACGGCCTTCTGCCTGCGGCGGCGCGGTTTGCGAAGGGTTTTCCGTCGGTGTGTCTGCCGCGTGCCGATGTTTGACGGCTGTTGTTGTTTGACGAAGCCTGCCGAGAGCGTTCGGAGCGCTGTCGGTTTTCGCGCTGCGTGCCGTTTTCAGACGGCCTTTTGCCTGCGGTACGGGTTTCGTCGCGTGGAAAATCTTTGCGGCTTTCAGACGGCCTTTTCGCCGCGCGCGGTGTTTTGGCAGAGGCGGCGGACGCGCCGTCGCGCCATTGGCGTTTGCTGGTTTTCTGTTTCGGCATGGTGGTTCTCCTTAACGCACCGCCGCGCCGTGCGGCAGCCGTTCTTCTGCGGCTTGGCTTTGCCTTCGTGCGCCGAAAAAGGGCGGACGTGGACGGCAAATGCTTGGGCGGCAGGGGTTGGTAAAAAGATGCGGGCAGCCGCGCCGTATTGCGGCGGCTCGTGTTCGGACGGCCTGTCCGTCCGGTGTTCCGGGTATTAAAAACCGCCAATTCTTGTCGAACCGGCGGTTTGGGCTTTCCGGCACACGCCGGAAAAGTGTCTGGTGGAGGCGGGGGGAATTGAACCCCCGTCCGAAAGTCCTCTACAAAGCGTTCTACATACTTAGTCGTGTTTATTTGGAATCTCGCTTCCATTCCGCCAACCGACAGGCTGTTTGGAAGCCAGTTACCTTAAATCTTATTCCCTGCCAAGTAACCCGACAGGAAACCAGTCAATGTAAGATGACGTTGCGGCGGGTTGCCCCGCACAGCCCATTGACTAACTGCTGCAACGGCAGGCCTTAGGCGGCCAGTGCGTAAGTTTCGTCGTTTGCGACTATTTGTGTTCAGTGTTTTACGGGAAATCTGAGACCCCGGTATGCCCGCATCTGCTTCGCAACCCCCGTCGAAACCAAGATCGCCCCCAGATAGGAAGGGCGGATTATACAGGGGTTCGGCCGAAATTGCCATGAATGGGAAAAGGCCGTCTGAAAGCGCCCGGCGGGGTTTTCAGACGGCCTCTGTCTGCCTGCAAAGGGTTTACATGCGTTCGATCATCGCTTTGCCGAAGGCGGAGCAGGAGATTTCGTTGGCGCCGTCCATCAGGCGGGCGAAATCGTAGGTGACCTGTTTGTCGCCGATGGCTTTTTCCATGGCGCTGATGACGAGGTCGGCGGCTTCTTTCCAGCCTAGGTGGCGCAGCATCATTTCGGCGGAGAGGATCAGCGAACCGGGGTTCACTTTGTCTTGTCCGGCGTATTTGGGCGCGGTGCCGTGGGTGGCTTCGAAGATGGCGTATTGGTCGGAGATGTTTGCGCCGGGGGCGATGCCGATGCCGCCGACTTGTGCGGCCAGCGCGTCGGAGATGTAGTCGCCGTTCAGATTCAAAGTGGCGATGACGCTGTATTCGGCGGGGCGCAGCAGGATTTGTTGCAGGAAGGCGTCGGCAATAGCGTCTTTAACGATGATTTCTTTGCCGGTTTTCGGGTTTTTGAAGGAGCACCACGGGCCGCCGTCGATGGGCTGCGCGCCGAATTCTTTTTGCGCCAGCTCGTAGCCCCAGTCGCGGAAGCCGCCTTCGGTGAACTTCATGATGTTGCCTTTGTGTACGAGGGTGACGCTGGGTTTGTCGTTGTCGATGGCGTATTGGATGGCGGCGCGCACGAGGCGCTGTGTGCCTTGTTTGGAAACGGGTTTGATGCCGATGCCGGAGGTTTCGGGGAAGCGGATTTTTTTCACGCCCATTTCGTTTTGCAGGAAGGAGACGACTTTTTTGCAGTTGTCGCTTTCGGCTTCCCATTCGATGCCGGCGTAGATGTCTTCGGTGTTTTCGCGGAAGATGACCATGTCGGTTTTGCTCGGGTCTTTCAGCGGCGAGGGCACGCCGTTGAAGTAGCGCACGGGGCGCACGCATTGGTAGAGGTCGAGCTCTTGGCGCAGGGCGACGTTGAGCGAGCGGATGCCGCCGCCGACGGGGGTGGTCATCGGACCTTTGATGGATACGGCGTATTCTTTCAGGGCTTCGAGGGTTTCTTCGGGCAGCCAGACGTTGTCGCCGTAGACTTTGGTGGCTTTTTCGCCGGCGTAGACTTCCATCCAGTGGATTTTTTTCTCGCCACCATAAGCCTTGGCTACGGCCGCGTCGATTACGTCGATCATCACGGGGGTAATGTCGACGCCGATGCCGTCGCCTTCGATGAAGGGGATAATCGGGTTGTTGGGAACGGGTTGTCCGGCAACGATTTTTTGACCTTCTGCGGGTACTTTGATATGACTCATGGTGTCTCCTAAAAACGGGTTGATCATCTTCTTTTGGCTAATGCGTCCTGTTGGCCGCAACCGCGCGATTATGCTTGATTTTGTAAATTTTTGCTAGGGTGTCGTTTGTCTACGTCTATTCAACGCGTACAATCGCGGCCGTCTGAAAATATTTTTGTAAAGAAGGGTTATGGAGCATCTGATTGTTTTCAACAAGCCCTGCGGCGTTATCTGCCAATTTTCCGCGCACGAAAAACACCGCAGCTTGAAGGATTTTATCGACGCGCCGGGGTTTTATCCGGCGGGGCGGCTGGATACCGACAGCGAGGGGCTGCTGCTGCTCACCAACGACGGCCGTTTGCAGGCGCGGATTGCCGAGCCGAGGTTCAAGCTGGAGAAAACCTATTGGGCGCAGCTCGAAGGCAGCGCGGATGCGGACAAACTGGCCGCGTTTTCCCGACCGATGGATTTGGGGGATTTTACGGCGCGTCCGGCGAAAGTCCGTTTGTTGGACGCGGCGGAAACAGACGGGCTGTGGCCGCGCGTGCCGCCGGTGCGGGTGCGCAAAACGGTGCCGGATTTTTGGCTGGAAATTCGTATTTCAGAGGGGAAAAACCGGCAGGTGCGGCGGATGGCGGCGAAGGCGGGCTATCCCTGTTTGCGACTGGTGCGGGTGGCGGCAGGCCGTCTGAATCTGTTTGACTGTGGCTTGGCTTCGGGCGAATGGCGGTTTGCGCCGCATCTGCCGTGAGCGTCTGCAAACAGAAGCAGCACACGGACAAAGGCCGTCTGAAAATGGGTTTTCAGACGGCCTTTGCCCTGTGAACGCAACGTAATCTAAAAGGATGAAAGATTAACGCTGCCGGGCTTTGAAACGGGGGTTGCTCTTGCAGATAACGTAGACCTTGCCTCTGCGGCGGACGATCTGGCAATCGCGGTGGCGGGCTTTCGCCGTTTTCAGGGAGGATAAAACCTGCATTATTTGTCCTTTCTTAAAGCTTCCATCATGCCTTGGAAGCGTTGCTGGAATTTGCTGGCGCGGCCTTCGCTGCTGTATTCGCGGCGTTTGCCGGTGTAGACGGGGTGGGAGGCGGAGGAGGTGTCGAGCATAAAGACGGGATATTCGACGCCGTCGTGCCACGCCATGGTTTTGCCGTGCGTGTTGGCGCACGAGCGGATGAGCCAGCCTTCATTCGCGCCGCTGTCGAAAAAGAGCACAGTGCGGTAGTTGTCGGGATGGATGCCTGCTTTCATCGGATAATGCTCCTTGTTTGTTATGTCGTAACATAATAAATCGTAGACGAACTTGTGGCAAGTATCTTTACGTTTTTGTTTTTGCAAACGGAATGCGGCGGTTTTTTGTTATCTGCCGAACAGGGTAGGGTGGAAAAGGCCGTCTGAAAGCCGGAAAGCGGTTTTCAGACGGCCTTTGTGCGGCAGCATCTCTTAGTTTTTCTGCTCCGCTGCGTCGTCCAGCGATTTGAGCCATTCGAGTTTTTCGCCGATTTTGATTTCCAGCCCGCGCGGTACGGGTTGATAGAAATCGGGTTCGGCGAGGCCGTCGGGCATATAGCTTTCGCCGGCGGCGTAGGCGTGCGGCTCGTCGTGAGCGTAGCGGTATTCGCGGCCGTAGCCGAGTTCTTTCATTAATTTGGTGGGCGCGTTGCGCAGGTGTACGGGCACTTCGTCGCTGGCGTTTTCTTTGACAAAACGGCGCATTTGCTTGTAGGCCGTATAGCCTGCGTTGGATTTGGCGGCGGCGGCCAGATACAGCACGGCCTGCGCCAAAGCCAACTCGCCCTCGGGCGAGCCGAGCCGCTCGTAGGTGGCGGCAGCATCGTTGGCAAGCTGCATGGCGCGGGGGTCGGCCAGGCCGATGTCTTCCCAAGCCATGCGTACGATGCGGCGGGCGAGATAGCGCGGGTCGGCGCCGCCGTCGAGCATGCGGCAAAACCAATACAGCGCGGCGTTGGGGTGCGAACCGCGCACGGATTTGTGCAGGGCGGAGATTTGGTTGTAGAAACTTTCGCCGCCTTTGTCGAAGCGGCGGATTTGCGCGCCCAAACTGTCGGCGAGAAAGGCGGCATCAAGCGTATTCAGACGGCGTGTGGCGGCGGTGCGTAAGAGTTGTTCCAATAAATTCAACAATCTGCGCGCGTCGCCGTCGGCGGTGTTGATAAGCAGCTCCAGCGCGTCGGCTTCGATGGCAAAGCCCTGATATTCGGGCAGGGCGAGCACTTTGGCGGCGAGCTTGGCCAGATCGTCGGGCGAGAGCGCCTGCAACACATAAACCTGCGCGCGGCTGAGCAGGGCGGGGTTGACCTCGAAAGAGGGGTTTTCGGTGGTGGCGCCGATAAAGGTTAATAGGCCGCTTTCTACGTGGGGCAAAAATGCGTCCTGCTGGGCTTTGTTGAAACGGTGTACCTCGTCGACAAACAAAATCGTCGCGCGGCCTTGTTGCAGGGCGATCTCGGCCTTGTCGATGGCCTCACGGATGTCTTTCACGCCGGAAAATACGGCCGATACGGGCAGAAACTGGGCGTTGAAACTCTGCGCCAAAATCCGCGCCAATGTGGTTTTGCCCACGCCAGGCGGCCCCCAAAGCAGCATGGAATGCGGCTTGCCGCCCTCCACCGCCACACGCAGCGGTTTGCCCTCGCCAATCAGATGCTGCTGGCCGATCACGTCGTCCAATACGCGCGGGCGTAGGCGTTCGGCAAGCGGGGCTTCGGGTTCGCGGGCGAATAAATCAGACATGGCGGGACTTTCTTATCAATATGGCGGGATGGATTTCGGTCTTGCTAAGGCAGGGTTTTAACTTCGTTGAAGTTTCGCTTTCAGACGGCCTCAAAGCGGGAAGGTTCGGGTTTGCACGGCAAAGCCAACCCTGGAATTTCGGTTTGTTTTAAGAATTTGCGGGCGGTGTTGTGGACGACAAATTATGGCAAACCGCAGGTTACTATGTAATCACGGGGTGATAAAGCCCGAATGAAAAAAACCGAATCCCGCGTGGTACGGGATTCGGTTGTTAATAGCCGTTGATGTTGCCTGCCGACTTGGCGGGTTTGATATTCAGACGGCCTTTATGGCTTCAACTGCCAAACCTTATTTGGCGGATTTGCCGAAACCGAATACGGTTTTGGTAGCCTGCCATGCGAAGCAGCAGCCGCCGCCGATGAAGATCAGGTCGGACAGGGTGCGGATCCAGCGCAGGGTTTCCAGCAGATCTTGTTGCATGAAGCCTTCGCTGCGGGCATACCACAGGCCGTGGGTGATGCTGGCAGCGGCCTGAATGGCGCCGACGGGCAGCAGGCTGGTAGCGATCATACCGACGAGGCCGCCGTTAAGCATCCAGAAGCCCCAAGTCATGAGGTTGTCGTTGAACTGATCGTTCGGTTTCAGGTAGAGGGCGACGAGGAGGACGAAGCCCAGCGCCAGGAAGCCGTATACGCCGAACAGTGCCGCGTGGGCGTGTACTGCGGTGGTGTTCAGGCCTTGGATGTAGAACAGGGAGATCGGCGGGTTGATCAGGAAGCCGAATACGCCCGCACCGATCATGTTCCAGAAGGCCACGGCCACGAAGCACATCAGCGGCCAGCGCAGGCGTTTCGCCCACGGAGCAGCGTTTTGGTAGGACCAGTGTTCGTACGCCTCACGACCCAAAAGAATCAGGGGCACAACTTCCAACGCGGAGAAACATGCGCCGATGGCCATCGAAGCAGAGGTAGAACCCGAGAAGTACAGGTGGTGCAGCGTACCGGGAATACCGCCGAGCATGAAGATGGCGGCTGCGGCCAAAGTGGCGGCAGTGGCGGTGTTGCGGCGCACGAAGCCCATGTTGAAGAAGATGAAGGCGAAGGAGGCGGTGGCGAATACTTCAAAGAAGCCTTCCACCCACAGGTGAACCACCCACCAGCGCCAGTATTCCATTACGGCAATCGGGGAATGCTCGCCGTAGAACAGGCCGGGTGCGTAGAACAGGCCGACGCCGAACATGGAAGCCACGAAGATGGCCAGCAGGTTTTTGTCGGTGTTTTTCTCTTTAAACGCGGTGAAGGTGCAGCGTACCATCAGGAAGAGCCACAGAACGAGGCCGACCATCAGCAGAAGCTGCCAGAAACGACCCAGGTCGAGGAATTCGTAACCTTGGTGGCCGAACCAGAAGTTCAGGGCGGCGGGCATATTGTCGCTCAGGGCGAGGAAGTTGCCGCCGTAAGAGCCAAGCACCACGATAAAGAGGGCGATGTAGAGGAAGTTGACGCCTGCGCGCTGGAATTTCGGATCTTTGCCGCCGTTGATAATCGGGGCAAGGAACAGACCGGCGGTCAAAAAGCCAGTGGCAATCCAGAAAATGGCGGACTGGATGTGCCATGTGCGCGCCAAGGCGTAGGGCAGCCATGCGGAGAAATCAATGCCGTAGAAATGCTGGCCTTCGATGGTGTAGTGCGCGGTCAGGCCGCCGAGCAGGGTTTGTGCGACAAACAGGGCGACGGTCAGGAAGACGTATTTGCCCAATGCTTTCTGCGACGGAGTCAGTTCGATCTTAGCCAGCGGATCTTCGGCGGGCGGCTGCACTTCTTCGTGTTTGGTCAGGAAGGAGTAGCCCCACAGCAACAGGCCGATACCGCTCAGCAGCAGCACGATACTGGTGAACGACCACATATAGTTTTCGGTGGTCGGCACGTTGTTGATCAGTGGCTCGTGCGGCCAGTTGTTGGTGTAGGTAAAATCCTTGTCCGGACGGTTGGTTGAAGCGGACCATGCTGTCCAGAAGAAGAAGTTGGTCAGTTTTTTACGTGCTTCTTCACTAGGCAATGTATTGTTTTTCATTGCAAAGTTGTCACGTGTCTGAACCATGGAGGGATCGTTGCCGTAAAGGGTGATGTAGTACGGGGCAACCGCATCAATCGCTTTTTTACGGGTTTCGCTGATGACCACTTTGCCGTCTTCTTTCACACGGCTTTGGTTACGGTATTCGTCAGCCAGCTGGGTACGCAGAACGGACTGTTGGGATGCGTCCAGCTCTTCGTATTTTTTGCCGAATTGGTCTTGGGCGGTGAAGTCCAACCAGGCAACCAGTTCGCGGTGCAGCCAGTCGGCAGTCCAGTCCGGAGCCTGATAGGCGCCATGACCCAGAATTGAGCCGACTTCCATGCCGCCGGTAGACTGCCAGGCAGACTGACCGGCCAGAATGTCGTCTTTCGTCATGACGACCTGGCCGGAGGTGGTTACGATTTGCTCGGGATAGGGCGGAGCCTTTTTATAGACTTCCGACCCCATGTAGCCGAGGATGGTGAAACAGACAGCCAGTACTGCGAAGAGCAGATACCAAAGCTTTTTATACTGTCCCATAATTAAGCTCCTAGGGTGGTTGTGTTAAAAATTCATGAAATATGAATGTTAAAAATTGTAGCATGACTGGACGGGGAAATAAAGCAGGATGCCGTGCAACCGTATTTTTTCGGCAACACGACGCGCAATAGGAAAACTGTTTCTTTCCGTTTAAAAAAACGTCCATTACAATTAAGCTGATTTTTCCGTAGTTTAAGACATATTACCTTTGTGTTGGAATGGGTAAAGCAAACGAAATGAAACGTTAATACCGCTTGTTTGATTTATATCAAATAGGTGTTAAGGTGGGTAATCCATAATTGCCCTACGTAAATTGTGAACGTAACCCAGTAAAAGGAAAGTAACTATGAAACGCCAAACCCTAGCTGCTTTGATTGCCGCTGCATTTGCACTGGCAGCCTGTAACGACGATAAACAAGCTCCCGCGCAGCCTGCTAACGACAGCGCTCCTGCGGCGGCACAAACCGCTTCTGAAGCGCCTGCCGCTTCTGGACAGCAGAGTGCCGAAGCCGATGTTCCCGTTGATCAGCTGCCGGTTATTGAAGCTGTGATGACACACGCTCCGGAAGCGCCTCCTCCCGTTAACCGCGACCATGCCGCTCTGGTTAAAGTCAAAATGGAAACCATCGAAAAAACCATGAAAATGGCCGACGGCGTGGATTACACCTACTGGACATTCAACGGCGATGTTCCGGGTCAGATGATCCGCGTACGCGAAGGCGATACCGTAGAAGTGGAATTCTCCAACAACCCGTCTTCCACCGTTCCCCACAACGTTGACTTCCATGCTTCTACCGGTCAGGGCGGTGGTGCCGAAGCGACCTTTACCGCTCCCGGCCGCACTTCCACTTTCCGTTGGAAAGCGCTGCAGGCCGGTCTGTATATCTACCACTGCGCCGTTGCGCCTGTAGGTATGCACATCGGTAACGGTATGTACGGTTTGGTGTTGGTTGAGCCGAAAGAAGGCCTGCCGAAAGTGGACAAAGAGTTCTACATCGTTCAGGGCGACTTCTACACCAAAGGCAAATACGGCGAGCCCGGCCATCAGGCATTCAGCATGGATAAAGCCATCCGCGAAGATGCCGACTATGTCGTATTTAACGGTCATGTAGGCGCGATTGCCGGCGAAAACGCCCTGAAAGCCAAAGTGGGCGATACCGTCCGCATGTATGTCGGTAACGGCGGCCCGAACTTGGTATCTTCTTTCCATGTAATCGGCGAAATCTTCGACAAAGTATGGGTTGAAGGCGGTAAAACGATTAACGAAAACGTACAAAGCACCCTGATTCCTGCCGGTGGCGCAGCTATCATCGAATTCAAAGTCGATACCACAGGCAGCTTCACCATCGTTGACCACTCCATCTTCCGTGCGTTCAACAAAGGTGCGCTGGGTCAGCTGGTTGTCGAAGGCGAACACCAAGACAACATCATGACCAAAAAACTGAGCGACAACGCCTACCAGCCTGCCGGTGGCGAAGCCTCTGCCGCATCCGCAGCAGCTTCCGCACCTGCCGCTTCCGGCGCTTCTGCCGAAAGCAAATAAAGTCGGCACATCCGGCTGGGCAACCGGCCGGATACAGGCTCAAAGCGATACGAGGCATCCGCATTCTTGGATCAGGCCGTCTGAAAATATCCGCGAGGGTATCGACGAACGGATATTCAGGCATACGGATGCCTTTTCTTTACCACAGGCAAGCCGAAAACCGGTCTGCCCGAACGCATCCCGATACCGCCGGACAATACCGAAAACAAACAACCGGCGTCACAATCGCAAAGGAATACATCATGAAATACGCACAGCCGTTTGCCGCCGCACTCTGCCTGCTGCTTGCTGCCTGCAACGGCGGGGAGAAACAGACCGCTGCTCCAACGCCTTCCGAACAGCCGTCCGCGGCTTCGAGGCCGTCTGAAAACACACAGGCGGCAGTGTCCGAGGCATCCGCCGCACAAGCCCCTGCCGAGGTCGAAGTGCCTGCGCACCTCAAAGCAGGCAAAGACATCTACGACAAACGCTGCAAAGCCTGCCACGGCATCGACGGCAAAGGTTCGAACGCCGCCCTGCCGCCGCTTGCCCAAGCCGACTATTTCGCCGGCGACAAAATGCAGCTTGTCGCCTCCGTTACACGCGGCATACGCGGCAAAATCACCGTCAATGGCAAAGAATACGACGGAATCATGCCCTCCTTCCCCATGAAAGATGAAGAAGTGGCCGCCGTCGCCACCTATGTATTAAACTCGTTCGGCAACGGCGGTGGAGAAATCAGCACCGAAGAAGTGGCCGCCTACCGCAAAGCAAAATAAATATAGCGAATCAAAATAAAAAATCTACGGCGTTGCTGCGCCTTGTCGTACTACTTGTACCGTCAGCGGCTTGCTGTCTTGTATCTTTTTCATTTTGATTCACTATAAACCCGACAATCCACCCGAAGAGAGCGCAACATGAAAAAAACCGTACTTTGCAGCCTGTCCGCCCTCCTGTCCGCACTCGCGGCGGCAGGTGAAATGGCCGACCTGCCCGGCGGCACCTACCGCCCCCTCTATCTTGCCGCCGATGCCCCGTTGGCCAAAGTCGGCGCCTTTAAAATGGACAAACTGCCCGTTACCAATGCCCAATTCTACGAATTCGTCAAAAAAAATCCCCAATGGCAGCGCGGTAAACTCGGCAGCAAACAGAGCGACCGCCACTACCTCTCCCATTGGTTCAAAACCGCAGACGGCTACGCCCCGCAGAAAGCCGACCTGAACAAACCCGTCGTCTTCGTTTCCTGGTTCGCCGCCAACGCCTACTGCACCGCGCAGGGCAAACACCTGCCCACCATCAACCAGTGGGAATTCGCCGGACAGGCATCCGAACTCAAACCCAACGGCGCCAACGAAAAAGCCTACCGTGACACCATCCTCAACTGGTATGCCCAAGGCAGCCGCAACGGTCTGCGCGAAGTAGGCCGTCTGAAACCCAACTACTGGGGCATCCACGACATGCACGGTCTGATTTGGGAATGGACGGAAGACTTCAACAGCAGCCTGCTCAACGCCGGCGGCGTCGATGCCTCCATGTTCTGCAGCGGCGCAGCGGCCGGAGCGACCGACCCCAGCAACTACGCCGCCTTCCTGCGCTACGGCTTCCGCACCAGCCTGCAATCCAAATTTTCCGTCCACAACCTGGGCTTCCGCTGCGCGCAGTAAAATTTTTACACCGAAAAGCAAAAAGGCCGTCTGAAAACATTTTTTTGTTTTCAGACGGCCTTTTCGCCGCTTTCAGACGGCCTCCCGCTCCTTATCCGCTTTGATGCAGCAGCACAATCAAAGCACGGCGTTTTTCCGGTGGCAGCGCGCGGAAATACGACAACAAAAGCAGCTCGTCCGCCGAAACGCTGCCGCAATCGAGCGCCATCCTGCCGTGGCGCAACCATTCCGGGCTGGTGTCCAGCCATTTTGCCAGCGTATCGATTTTGTCCGCAGTCGGAATCGAACGCCCCGTCAGCCAATGGTGGAAAGCCTGCGTGCTCACCGGCTGGTTGGGATGGCGCAGATTGAAACGGTTGGCCAGGTTCGCGCCCGATAGCGTATCCAGTCCCGCCAGCTTGAGCGCGGTTTGCAGTCTTTGGCTGAAATCCGCCTTGTCTTGTTCGGTATGCATAAGCGGCGGATTATGTATAAGCGTCTGTCGTGAAATTTAAACAGAAAGGTTAGTAATTTAAACTTAACTGTTTACAAATGTAAAGAAAACGTAGACATAATCCATAACACATTACCAACCATATAGGGAATCATACTATGTCTTTACAAAAAGTCAGCGCACTAACCGTTATCGCCCTCAGCCTCGCCGCCTGCGGCGGAGGCAGCGGCAGCCCCACTGCCAAATCCGCCCCTACCGCTCCTTCGGTCAAACCAGGAAACCAGTCGAAAAACGACGAAGCAAAAAAAGCGGAAGAAAAACGCAAAGCTGAGGAAGCCCGTAAAGCCGAAGAAAAACGTAAAGCTGAAGAAGCCCGCAAAGCGGAAGAAAAACGCAAGGCTGAAGAAGCCCGTAAAGCCGAAGAGGTACGTAAAGCTGAAGAAAAACGCAAGGCTGAGGAAGCTCGTAAAGCCGAAGAGGCACGCAAAGCCGAAGAAAAACGCAAGGCTGAAGAAGCCCGAAAAGCTGAAGAAGCCCGTAAAGCTGAAGAAAAACGCAAGGCTGAGGAAGCCCGTAAAGCCGAAGAGGCACGTAAAGCTGAAGAAGCACGTAAAGCCGAAGAAGCCCGTAAAGCTGAAGAAAAACGCAAGGCTGAGGAAGCCCGTAAAGCTGAAGAAAAACGCAAGGCTGAGGAAGCCCGTAAAGCCGAAGAGGCACGTAAAGCCGAAGAGGCACGTAAAGCCGAAGAGGCACGTAAAGCCGAAGAGGCACGTAAAGCCGAAGAGGCACGTAAAGCCGAAGAGGCACGTAAAGC
>NZ_JBKGTW010000014.1:0-46732 GCF_046546535.1 Neisseria sp. WLZKY-1 | reverse complement strand
TTTGTTTACCCGGACAAAGCGGTTCGATGGCTGCCCACTGGGCATCGGATAGGGTATATCTGGTCATATCTGTATGATACTGTGAAAAATTGAATGTCAACAGACCCTAGGACAGCCCCAAATTATTTTATAGTGAGCCAAAATAAAAAATATACGGCATTGCTGCGCCTTGCCGTACTACCTGTACTGTCTGCGGCTTGCTGCCTTGTATCTTTTTTATTTTGACTCACTATACTATCCAAAACATTAAACTATAGCTTAATTATTTTCTTGCCTAAATCAAAACGCTGTTTGGCGGCATTCCATTTGAGCTCGCGTAAGCAGCCCTCAAGCTCGGCAGTAGTCACATGACGCATATCTTGTCCGCAAGCTCCGCCAGACGTAGCCTCATAAAGACGGGCAGTCGCTCCCCTGCGATCCAGCCTCAATTCGTACGAACTTCCCGTATATGCAAGGCGCGCCTTGCCATTGGGCAACCCTGTATAAATAAAGTATACCGCACCAGAGTTACCTGCGAAAAGCGAAGCGGCGGTGTCGCAGTACAATCCATTGTAATCCACAATATAATCGGAAATGCCGTCATTGTTTAAGTCAACAATGGAAACGCCTTTGGAAAAATCCAATTTCCCATTCTCGTGCTCGCGGCACATCTGCTCAGCCTCAGCTAACTCTTTGCGTACTTCGGCCGGCAGATTCGGAGCTGCGTAAACGGAAGCGGCACAGGCCAAAATCAGGGAAAACATCATTTTTTTCATCATAAATATCTCTTTTCGATTGCGGATATATTCAAAACGGCAGCAG
The DNA here is from genome assembly GCF_046546535.1 of Neisseria sp. WLZKY-1. Taxonomy (NCBI): domain Bacteria; kingdom Pseudomonadati; phylum Pseudomonadota; class Betaproteobacteria; order Neisseriales; family Neisseriaceae; genus Neisseria; species Neisseria sp. WLZKY-1. The sequence goes on along the minus strand of NZ_JBKGTW010000014.1, from coordinate 45,931 downwards.
ACTGTTAAAACTTAATTATCTGCTGCCTCATCGCATAAAGCATCCTACGGTTTATTTTTTGCCTTTCGAGCTGCCTTTGTCTGCAGCAGATTGGGCGCGTGAGGCAAAAGATTTTGCCGTAACTTTTCCTCCGTTGGCTTTCGCTGTGGAAGACTGGATGCGGGAAGCATCCTGTTTGGTCATCGGTGTTTTGCTTTTAGACATTTAATTACTCCTTAATGTGAAAATACTCCCGGGCTATGGGATAGAAAATATCGGCGGAATCACCTACAATCCGCCGCTATCGGTTAAAGAATTGTAAATGCCGTTTACACTCCCCTGCCAGCAGCAAAAAGTGGGGGACTACAACAAAAAGTGGTGATATGGGCAAAATCTACGAAAAAATCCGCGCGCTGCGCGAAGAGCGGCAATGGTCGCAGGAAGAACTGGCCGCCAAACTCGGCCTGTCGGCCAACGGCTATGCAAAAATCGAGCGCGGCGAAACCCGTCTTAACCTGCCACGTTTGGAACAGATTGCCGAAGTTTTCGACACCGACATTCTGACCCTCATCATCCCTGACGACAGCAAGTACAGCCTGTCCATCAACAATATCGGCGACAACATCTCCGACAATTACCAAAACATCTGCGACGGCAGGACAAATGCCGACGGCGAAATCGAAAAACTGCAGCTGATGCTGAAACACCAGTCGGAAATGTTGGCGCAGAAAGAACGCGAGCTGGCCGCCTTACAGGAAATCATCCGCCTGATGCGCGAACGCGGCGCGTAAACGCCGCAGCACAGACAAGGCCGTCTGAAAACCACAAAACGGGTTTTCAGACGGCCTTTTGCCCTGTTTGTCAGGCGAGGAAGAAGCCGCTGTCGGGCATTTTTCCGCCCAAAAGTTTGGGGTTGAACTGCATCAGGATTTCATAAAAATGCAGGATTTCGGTTTTGATTTCAGAAGGTTTGGTTACGGTGAGCCTTGCGCCGTCTATGGCTGCCACCAAAGCCGGTTCGGGCGCGGGCAAGTAGTTTTTGCCGATTTTGGCAGCTTCGGCGCGGTGGCCGCTGATCCAGGCGAGGGCGTTTTTCAGGTCTTGGTGGAAGGTGTCGAATTGGGCTTTGTGCGCGTGGAAATAGGCTTCGTCGGCGATAATGCCGGCCATCGGAATCAGCGGCTTAGTGTCAAACGCCTGCGCCCAGGCTTTGACGATGTCGAAACCGCGCACGGTGGTTACGTCCGTCATTTTGCCGCGCAGCATGGCGGCCGAAGCCATAGGCTCGGGCAGAATCACGGCGTGGAAATCTTTGCTCAAAAACAGGCCGACGGCTTCGGCGGGCGTGGCGGCGTAGGTAATGCCAACTTTGGCCGCGTCGATTTTGAGTTTTTTCAACAGGGCTTGTAACACGATGTCGGGCATATCGTTTTTAAACGGCACGAGGATTTTTTTGCCCGCCAACTCCTGCGGCGAGGCAACGGCCTTGTTTTTGCAGACAAGCTGCGTGATGCCGTTGGTGAGGATGTTGACCATGCCGACTTTGCGGCCTTGGTTGCGCAGGTTTACGCCCACGTTGCTCGGACTCATCATCACTTTAAACTGGCCGCTTGCCACACCCGCGCGAAGCTGGTCGGGCGAGCGCCAGATTTTCAGCGACACATCAGCCTGTTTGGCCAGCTGCCCCTGCAAGGCAGCCACGGCGATAATCATGCTCGGCAGCGCGGGTGCGCCGTAAACGGTAAACTGCTCTTTGGCTGCGGCCAAGAGCGCGGGCGATGCGCCGGCGGCCGCCAGCGCGGCGGTGATTTTCAAAAATTCGCGTCGGTTGAACTGCATGGGTTTTCTCCTTTTGGTTGACGGGTAAACGGTTCGGCCGTCTGAAAGCAAAGCTTCAACGAAGTTAAAACCGTTCGGGTACGCTTTCAGACGGCCTTAATTAATGAACATTCGCGTTTATTCTGCGCCCAAACGGCAATCAGGTAAAGGCAGAGTTCCGAAAGGCCGTCTGAAAGCGCCGCCCTGTGCTTTCAGACGGCCTTTATGCTATCCTGCCGCGCCTGCCGCAAGCCTGTTTCAGGCCGTCTGAAAAGGCCGCGGCAGGCAATAACAAAAACATCTTTCAAATATAAAGGAACACCCATGACCGTAATCAAACAGGAAGACTTCATCCGCAGCATTGCCGACGCCTTTCAATTCATCAGCTACTACCATCCCGTCGATTACATCAAAGCCTTGAGCAAGGCTTGGGAGAAAGAAGAGAATCCTGCCGCCAAAGACGCGATGACGCAGATTCTGGTAAACAGCCGCATGTGTGCCGAGGGCCACCGCCCCATCTGCCAAGACACAGGCATCGCCACCGTCTTTTTGAAGGTCGGCATGAACGTGCAATGGGACGCGCAAATGAGCGTTCAGGAAATGGTAAACGAGGGCGTGCGCCGCGCCTACACCAATCCCGACAACAAACTGCGCGCATCCGTTTTGGCCGATCCGGCCGGCAAACGCAGCAACACCAAAGACAACACCCCCGCCGTCGTCCACATGGAAATCGTGGCGGGCGATAAAATCGAAGTAACCTGCGCGGCCAAAGGCGGCGGTTCGGAAAACAAATCCAAAATGGCCATGCTCAACCCGTCCGACAGCATCGTCGATTGGGTCTTGAAAACTGTGCCGACCATGGGCGCGGGCTGGTGTCCGCCGGGCATTTTGGGTATCGGCATCGGCGGCACGCCCGAAAAAGCCGCCCTGTTGGCCAAAGAATCCCTGATGAGTCACATCGACATCCACGAATTGCAGGAAAAAGCCGCATCTGGCGCGGAGCTCTCCACCGTCGAAGCCCTGCGCTTGGAACTCTTTGAAAAAGTAAACGCCTTGGGCATAGGCGCGCAAGGCTTGGGCGGCCTGACCACCGTGCTGGACGTGAAAATCCTCGATTATCCGACCCACGCCGCGTCCAAACCCGTGGCCATGATTCCGAACTGCGCCGCCACCCGCCACGTCGAATTCGAACTGGACGGCAGCGGCCCCGCCGTGCTCACCCCGCCGACCATCGAAGACTGGCCAGACATCACCTACAACCCGAAAAACGGCCGCCGCGTCAACGTAAACGAATTGACCAAAGAAGAAGTCGCCACCTGGAAAATGGGTGACGTGCTGCTCTTGAACGGCAAAATCTACACCGGCCGCGATGCCGCCCACAAACGCATGACCGATATGCTGGACAAAGGCGAAAAACTGCCTGTGGACTTGTCGGGCAAACTGATTTACTACGTCGGCCCGGTCGATCCCGTGCGCGACGAAGTGGTCGGCCCCGCCGGTCCTACCACCGCCACCCGCATGGACAAATTCACCCGCCAGATGCTCGAACAAACCGGCCTTTTGGGCATGATAGGCAAGTCCGAACGCGGCGCGGCGGCCTGTCAGGCGATTGCCGACAACAAAGCCGTGTACCTGATGGCGGTCGGCGGTTCGGCCTATCTGGTGGCCAAAGCCATCAAACAGGCCAAAGTCGTCGCCTTCGCCGATTTGGGCATGGAAGCGATTTACGAGTTTGAAGTGAAAGACATGCCGGTAACGGTGGCGGTGGATGCGGCAGGACAATCCGTCCATGCCGTCGCGCCGAAACAATGGCAGGCCAAAATCGGCATCATCCCCGTCGAAGCCTGACCCGGCTGACCGCAGGCAGGCCAAAGGCCGTCTGAAAACCCCGAAACAGGGTTTTCAGACGGCCTTTGGCCTTTCAGACGGCCTCCCGATACCGCTGTATGTAAAGATACGGCAACAGAGTAAAATTATGTTAGTATCCGTCTGTATCTGTTTGACCGGACAGAAAAATGCCAACGGCCGACAATAAGGAGAAAACCATGCAGGACGTTTTTACAGACAACGGAGACACCGCAGGCGAAGAAGACGAACGCCTGCTCGATGTGCCCGCCGCACGCGGCATCGGGCGCGGCATCGGCTGGATACACGAAGCGTTTTTGCTGTTTCGCGAATATTGGGCGGCGTGGATGCTGATTGCCCTCGTGCTGTTCGTCGCGGAAGAAATCTGCAAAGGCATCATGACCTACTCGGGCATGATAGGGGCGGCAGTGTACGGCATGTTCGTACTCTTTAAGGCGGGCGGCATCATGTCCGCCGCATCGGTTCAGGAATACGAAGAAACGCCGCCGCGCATCGGCCATCTGTTTGCCGTTTTCGACGGCAAGATATTCGAGTTCGTACTGCTGTTTGTTCTGATGTTCCTGTCGGCCGTCGCTTGGGCGCTGCTGCTGTACGGCGCGGCCAACGCACTGGGCTGGCTCGGCAATACGGAGGGCATCGCCACCCTGCCGGTTTCCCTCGTCCTGCTGCTGGTTTTTTGGTATCTGTCGTGGCAGCTGCTGCTCGGTTTCGCCCCCGTTTTGGTATTCCTGCAAAACGAAACCCCGTTTGCCGCCATCCTGCTGAGCGCCAAGGCCGCCGTGAAAAACATCCTGCCGCTGGCCTTGTGCGGCGCCTGTTTCGCATTTTTCTATATTGTGATACTCGCCCTTCCCGGCCTGCGCGAAGGCGCCGCTTCCTATATATTGAGCGCCCTGCTGCTCGCCCTCAACATCCTCGGCTACCTCACCGCCTACGCCGCCTACCGCGACATCTGGTTCGAACCGTCCGAGCGAGATCCCGTCACCATCGGCTACCGCTGAATGTTTTACTTTGTTGCGAAAGAAACAAAAACGAAACGCAACGCGGCTGTTGCACGAATGCAGCAAGCGCCACAGGAAACAACGGCAGACACTTGACCGGCCGCAAAACGGCCGCGATAATGCGCGCCGTCAAGCCGTTGCTAAATGACAGTTTGATAGTTTCTCCTCTATTTCTCCTTTGTAAACTTGGCACACATTCCCGCGAATGTGTGCATTTTTTTGTCCGCAGCTTCCGCATCCGTCTTTTCAATACAAAAACGAAAACAACAACAGAAAATAACGTTCCGAAACCTTCCTTATTTTTCGTTTTTGTGTGTTTTTATCAAGAATGTTCCATTTTATGCAAAACATAGGCGCGAAAACTTGACGCTGCCGCAGTGCTTGCAGATAATGCGCGGCGTTGAGCGGCTGACAGCAGCCGTTTAACAGTTTCTCCTCTATTTCTCCTTTGTAGACTTGGCACACATTTGAAAAAATGTGTGCATTTTTTTTGTCCGCCTGCCGCGCAAATCAAAGAGGCCGTCTGAAAGCGGAAATTTTGGCGGAAGCGAAGCGGATTTCTGCCTATGCAACCATTTCCGTGCAGCCAAAAAACTTCCGCCTGCGCGGGAATGACGGCACGGGCTGTTTTTAGTTTCCTTGAGGCCCCGTTTTCAGACGGCCTTCGAGATTTGGCGAAGGTTTTCGGACAACGGAAAACCGCCCTGCCATGCGCCAAACAAAAAGAAACGCCGGAACGGAAAACGTTCCGGCGTTTCTTTTTGCGCCGCCGCAAGCGCGTTTTAACTTCGTTGAAACCCGTTTTCAGACGGCCTTTTTCCTGCGCCCCACCACCGACAGGACAATCGCCACGGCAGACAGCAGACCGATCAGCGGCAGCGAGCCCCCCAGTTTCATATACGGCGTTTCGCCCGTATAGCCTTCCACCCTTGCCGTCAGCACCGTGTCGGTATCGGCTGCGGCCAGCGCCGTAACGCGGCCTTTTCTGTCGATAACGGCGGTGGCGCCGGTGTTGGTGGCGCGCACCATCTGACGGCCGAGTTCGAGGGCACGCGCCTGCGACTGCTGCAAGTGCTGGTACATGGCGTTGGAGTCGCCGTACCAGGCCAGGTTGCTGGCGTTGGCCAGCAGCGTGGAGCGGGCGGCGGCGGAAATCAGTTCGTCGCCGAAGCCGTCTTCGTAGCAGATGTTGAAGGCGATGCGCTGGTTTTTCATCGCCAAAGGCTCCTGGCTGCCGCCGCCCGCGCGGAAGTCGGACAGGGGCATGTCCATCATGGCGTAAAGCGGTTCGGTCAGCGCGGGCAGGGGTTTGTATTCGCCGAAGGGGACGAGGTGGTTTTTGGCGTAATACGGCAGCGTTTGCGCGTTGTTTTGGAAACCGGTGAGGTCGACGACGGCGTTTTGGTAGTTGAGGCCGTCTGAAGTGAGACGGATCACGCCTGCGGCCAGCGCACTGCCGTTCTGCCGCGCGGCTTCGGCAAATTCGGCCAACACGCTGTCAGGCAAATCCTGCAACATGACGGGGATGGCGGTTTCGGGCAGGATAACGATGTCGGCCTGCGTTTGGGCGATTTGGCCGTAGTAGCGCCGCAGGGTCGGCAGCACTTGGTCTTCGCGGAATTTCAGCGTTTGCGGGATATTGCCCTGCGCGAGGGCGACGGTGCTGCTTTGGCCGGTCGGCTGCGTGAAATCCGCCTCTTTGGCGAAATGTCCCGCCGCCAGCAGGGCAAGCACGCCGCAGGCAAAGGCCGCACGGGTTTTCAGACGGCCTTCCCCATCGACAAGCAACACCAGCCATGCGCCGGCCAGCGCGGTGGCGAAGGTTACCAGATGGATGCCGCCCAAAGGCGCGAATCCGGCCAGCGGCGAGGCATCGGCGATTTGCGAATAACCGAGCGCGCCCCAGCCGAAGCCGGTTATCAGCCGCTCGCGGGCGAACTCGGCCAGCGTCCAGAACACGGGCAGCGCCAGCCCGACCGACAGGCCGCGCTGCAAACGGGTTTTACCCCACAGCCACACGGCGGCGGCGGGAAACAGGGCAAGATAGGCGGGCAGCAGCACGGTGAGCGGCAGGGCGTAGAGATTGGGCAGGCCGGAGATGTCGTGCAGCGCGGTGTGTATCCAGTAAAACTGGCAGCAATAGGCGGCAAAGCCGAACAAATAAGCGCTGCGCACGCGCACCTGCGGGCGCAGTTCGAGCAGGCGGATTAAGGCGGCAAACAGCAGCGGCATCAGCCAGAAGCGGTAATACGGCGCGAAGCACAGCGGCGTGGCGGCGGCCAGCAGAAGCAGCAGCGGCCAATACACGGCGCGGCGGCGCCAGAAGGTGTCGAGTTTGGCAAACATATTGCTCGCAAAAAGGCTCTTGTGGACAAGGCGCGGCATTCTACCGAAAAACCCACCGCCGCGCCGTGCCGCGCCCGTTCAGACGGCCTTTCAACGACTTGCCGAAATGCCGCAACCATAAACAATGTCGGAATAAAAATGATAGACAAGCCGTCCGATTAGGTAGACAATCGTCCCGTTTTCCCCGCAACTATTGCGTTCGGCCAAAGCCGGATGTGCGACAAAACAAAGCGGGGAAAGACAATGGATTACTCATTCTTATTTATTGGATACTTTAACGAGAGGTAAAGAAATATGCCGCAAATGAAACTGAACGTGACCGGAATGTCCGGCCAGGAAGATGCCCGCAAACTGATCGCCAAAGCCGAGGAAGTGCCGAACGTGCGCATGGTAAACGCCAATTTTGAAACCGGCGTCGTCGTCGTCACCCACGCCGAGGGCATGGACGTCGAAGCCGTGAAAAAAGCCATCGCCGACGCAGGTTTCGCCGTCGCCTGATGCCGCCGCACAAACAGGCCGTCTGAAAACCTTTTCAGACGGCCTTTTCTTTATTCCGCCGCCCGTTCTGCTAGAATCGCCGCTTCTTTTTCCGTTTTTTCCGCCATGAACTCCCTCTTAGACAAACTCCAAGCCTACCCCTTCGCCCGCCTGCGCGAAGCCATGCAGGGCATCACCCCGCCCGCACACCTCAAACCCGTCATGCTGCAAATCGGCGAACCCAAGCACCCCACGCCCGCCCTCATCACCGACGCGCTCGCCGCCTCTGCCGCAGAATTTTCCCAATACCCGCTCACCGCCGGCCTACCCGAACTGCGCCAAGCCTGCGCCCGCTGGCTGGAACGCCGCTACAACGGCCTGCGTCTCGACCCCGAAAGCGAAATCCTGCCCGTGCTCGGCAGCCGCGAAGCCCTCTTTTCCTTCGTCCAAACCGTGCTCGACCCCGCCGCGCACGATCGGCAGATTGTCGTCTGCCCAAACCCGTTTTACCAGATTTACGAAGGTGCCACCTTCCTCGGCGGCGGCGAAATCTATTTTGCCAACAGCACCCCGCCGCGCTTTCTGCCCGACTGGGATTCCGTTCCCGCCGACATCTGGCCGCACGTCAAAATCCTCTTCGCCTGCTCGCCCGACAACCCCAGCGGCAGCGTGATGAGCCTTGCCGACTGGCAGAAACTGTTTGCCTTGCAGAACAAATACGGCTTCGTGATCGCCGCCGACGAATGCTATTCCGAAATCTATTCCGACCAAAAACCGATCGGCGCATTGCAGGCTGCCGCGCAACTGGGGCGCGGCTACAAAGGCATCGTCATGTTCACCAGCCTGTCCAAACGCTCCAACGCCCCCGGCCTGCGCTCGGGCTTCGTGGCGGGCGACGCCGATCTGCTGCGCCCCTTCCTGCTCTACCGCACCTACCACGGCAGCGCCATGAGCCTGCCCGTCCAGCGCGCCAGCATCGCCGCCTGGGACGACGAAGCACACGTTGCCGAAAACCGCCGCCTCTACCGCGAAAAATTCGAGCGCGTCGTGCCCGTATTGCGGCAGGCGTTTGACGTTGCCATGCCCGAAGCCTCGTTTTACATCTGGCTCAAAGTGCCCGACAGCGACGATTTGGCCTTCACGCAAAAACTGTGGCGCGAAGCCGCCGTGCAGGTGCTGCCCGGCCGCTTCTTCGCCCGCGACACGGCCAACGGCAACCCCGGCCGCGGCTACGTGCGCATCGCCCTCGTTGCCCCGCTCGAAGACTGCCTCGAAGGCGCGCGCCGCATGGTGGCACTCTTCCGCCGCAACGATGAATAAGGCCGTCTGAAAAGGCCGTCTGAAAAAAGTTTCGCCGCAACCCGCAACCCGCCGCCGCATCTGCCTGCGAAGCGGCGTGCGGCATCAAAAACGGCAAAGGCCGTCTGAAAAAGCCCCATGCTTTTCAGACGGCCTTTACACATCCCGCCCTTTTCCGCTATTTTCCACCCCACGCCACCACCCTGCCCTGCGGACAACATGAAAAAAATCACCCCCGCCAACCTTGTTCCCCTGCTGACCGCCGCCCTGCCCGAAAAAGACATGGCGCACATCCTCAACGCGCTGGTGCAATTCCTGCGCGACGGCGGCGTCAAACGCGCCTCGCAGCGCTTCGACCTGCTGCTGGACGCCTTCAAACAAAACCCCGAACTGGCGCGCGAATTCGGCACCCGCTTCCACCGCTGGCTCGGCAGCATCCACATCTACCCCGCCCTCGTCGGCCTGGGCATCTTCTCGCGCAGCGGCTTCGCCCGCGAAATGGGCATCCGCATCTACGAACGTTTCATGCCGTCTTTCAAGGACTTGAACAACCTGCGCGACGTTTTCCTCTACCTTTTCCAGCGGCAGAACGACGAAAAATGGCTGCACACCGTCAGCCTGCTGCAATGGCTGTCGCTCTACGACACCCTCTGCCGCCACAGCGACCCCGCCGCCGTTCAGACGGCCTCCCGCCACCTCGAACAGGCGCGGCTGCACGCCCTCGAAATGCTCTCCATCTGGGTGGCCGCCGAAGAGCTCGAACCCGAATTCACCCGCCTCGAACCCAAGCTGATGGAAGTCGACTCCGCCTTCGTCGCCCTGCATCAGGAAATCAGCCGCCTCGTCGCCCACTACCGCAGCGGCCAAACCGAACACTACGACACCGCCCACATCGCAGTGATGATGGAACAATGCCGCGCCCAAGTCGAACGCCTGCGCCGCAAAGGCACGGGCGCGGGTGCGGGGTCGTCCGTCAAAGTCGCCCACCTACTCGAGCGCCTGTCGCAAACCCTCGACCGCCTCGCCGTCCTCCTCGACATCCAAACCGCGCCCGACGAAAAAGAATGCCGCCGCCACTGCGTGCGCCTGCTCAACTCCCTCACCACCGCCGCCGTCGAACAGCACAGCACCGAACTTCTGCGCCGCCGCAGCATCAACATGCTGGCCAAAAGCATCAGCGAAAACACCAGTGGCCACGGCGAGCACTACATCACCCGCAACAAACGCGAATACTTCGCCATGCTCGCCTCGGCCGCAGGCGGTGGCGTCATCATCGCCCTGATGGCCGGCAACAAAATCCGCATCACCGGCCTCGGCCTCGGCGACTTCACCACCGCCTTTCTCGCCGGACTCAACTACGGCATCGGCTTCATGTTCATCCACATCGTCGGCTGCACCGTCGCCACCAAACAGCCCGCCATGACCGCCGCCCGCATCGCCGAACACGTCGAACACAAAGCAGGCGCGCGCGCCCTCGAAAGCAAACTGGCCAAACTCCTGATCGACGTCGCCCGCTCGCAGGCCGTCGCCGTATTCGGCAACGTCGTCGTCGCCGTCATCGTCGCCTCCGTTGTCGCCGCCGCCGTCGCCGCCCACACCGGCGCCCCCATGCTCGACGCCCATACCGCCGCCTACCAGTTCAAATCCCTGCAGCCCTTCACCCAGCCCACCCTCTGGTACGCCGCCATCGCCGGCGTCTGGCTCTTCTGCTCCGGCATCATCTCCGGCTTCTACGACAACCGCGCCGACTACCTCAACCTGAGAAAACGCCTCACCGTCCAGCCCCTGCTCAAACGCCTGCTGCCCGCCCGCCCCCGCGCCTTCCTCGCCGACTACCTCCACCGCCACTACGGCTCGCTGGCGGGCAACTTCATCTTCGGCATGCTGCTGGGCATGACCGGCTGGTTCGGCCACCTCCTCGGCCTGCCGCTCGACATCCGCCACGTCGCCTTCTCCTCCGCCAACCTCGGCTACGCCGCCGTCAGCGACCACAGCGGCTTCCTCTACTTCCTGCTCAACCTCGCCTTCGTCCTGATGATAGGCGCGGTAAACCTCGTCGTCAGCTTCTCCCTCGCCCTCACCGTCGCCCTGCGCTCGCGCGGCGCTCGCATCGAAAGCCTGTCCAAACTCATCGACACCCTGTGGCTGCAAATCAAAGCCAACCCCCTCAGTCTCCTCTTCCCCGTGCAGCCCCCCGCCGCCGCAGGCGGGAACGGCAACGGCGGCAACGGCAGCAGCGCAAACGGCAAAGCCAAAGAATAAACAGAAAAGGCCGTCTGAAAGCCCCGAAACCCTTTTCAGACGGCCTCCGAACAACGCACAAAGCCTCCGTAGGGTGTGTCGCCCCGCGACGCACGCGTTCCCGATAAGACAAGCCCCCAAAGGCCGTCTGAAAACAAAGTTCGGGCAAAAAAACCGCGAAAACCGCTTTCAGACGGCCTCAGAACAACCGGCAACAACAAAGGAAAACCCCATGAAACCCAGCTTCATCACCCTCGACGGCATCGACGGCTCCGGCAAATCCACCCACCTGGCCACCATCGAAAACTGGTTTGCCGAACGAAACCTGCCCGTCCTCTTCACCCGCGAACCCGGCGGCACCCCGCTGGGAGAAAGCCTGCGCAGCCTGCTGCTCAACCCCGCGACACACGTCGGCCTGCGCAGCGAAACCCTGCTGATGTTCGCCGCCCGCCAACAGCACCTCGACGACGTCATCCTGCCCGCCCTCGCCAAAGGCATCCACGTCGTTTCCGACCGCTTCACCGACGCCACCTTCGCCTACCAGGGCGGCGGGCGCGGCATCCCCGCCGCCGACATCGCCGTACTCGAAAACTGGGTACAGGGCAGCCTGCGCCCCGACCTCACCTTCATCCTCGACGTCCCCCTCGAAACCTCCTTCGCCCGCGTCTCGCAATCGCGCGAAAAAGACCGCTTCGAGCAGGAAGAAGCCGCCTTCTTCGCCCGTGTGCGCCAAAGCTACCTCGACCGCGCCGCCGCCGACCCGCAACGCTGCCGCGTTATCGACAGCAACCGCGACAAAAACCAAGTCCGCGCCGAAATCGAAAACATCCTGCAACAGCACTTTAAGGCCGTCTGAAACGCAGACTTGACCCGCGTCAGACCCGCAACGGCGCATTTGCTTTATAGTGCTGCCTCGCCAAACCCCTATCCGCAAAGGAGCAAAGCATGGAAACCGTAACCCTCGCCGTCGGCGGCATGAACTGCGGCGGCTGCGTGAAAAACGTCACCCGCATCCTGCAAGGCGTGCCCGGCGTGGAAAGCGCCGAAGTCAGCCTGGAAACGGCCAGCGCAACCGTGCGTTTCGACCCCGCCATAACGCAGCCGGCCGCCCTCGCCGCCGCCGTGGAAGACGGCGGCTTCGACGCTTCACTGTAAACGTCTGCCCACGCCGTTTGCCTATATCATCGCCGCACAGCCCCCGCGCTTTTTAACCATGAAAACAACCGCCTTCGCCGCTTTTCTGCTGTCTGCCCCGCTCTTGGCCCAAGCCGCGCCGCTGCCCGAAGCGGTGGCGCACGAACTCGACGTACTGGCCTCCGTCTGCCGCCTCTCGGGCGGGCGTCCCTACGGCTTCCGCCACGCCGTGGAAAAAGCCGATCTGAACGGCGACGGCATCGACGACTACGTGCTGGACGACGGCGAATGCCAATGCTACGGCGGCAGCGGCATCTTCGGCAGCCGCAAAGGCGGCGGCGTCACCGTGTTCGTCGGCCTGCCCGAAGGCGGCGCGGAAAAATCCTTTTTCCACGGCGCGTTCGGCTCCAAGCTCGACTATGCGGGCAGGCAGGCCAAAGCCTATATCGGCGTGGCCGGAACGCTGTGCGGCCAAACGCGCGAAGAAGAAAAACGCAACGGCTACGAAAAATGCAGCCGCCCGCTCAAATGGAACGCGCAGGCGCGGCGCTTTGAAATCGACATGACGGTGAAACGCGCGCCGTGGTACTGACCTGGCTTGAGGCCGTCTGAAACCCTTTTCAGACGGCCTCAAATGCGTTTTATGCTACAATCGCGCGTTAAATTTTCTTTACGGAACTCCAACCCATGAGCTTGAAATGCGGTATCGTCGGCCTGCCCAACGTCGGCAAATCCACCCTCTTTAATGCGCTGACCCAATCGGGCATCGAAGCGGCCAACTATCCTTTCTGCACCATCGAGCCGAACGTCGGCATCGTCGAAGTGCCCGACCCGCGCATGGACGCGCTGGCGAAAATCGTCAATCCGCAAAAAATGCAGCCCGCCATCGTCGAATTTGTCGATATTGCGGGCTTGGTGGCCGGCGCGAGCAAAGGCGAGGGCTTGGGCAACCAGTTTCTTGCCAATATCCGCGAAACCGACGCGATTGTGAACGTAGTACGCTGTTTTGACGACGACAATATCGTCCACGTTTCCGGCAAGGTCGATCCGATTGCCGACATCGAAACCATCGGCACCGAGCTGGCGCTGGCGGATTTGGCCAGCGTGGAAAAAGCCATCGTGCGCGAAGGCAAACGCGCTAAATCGGGCGACAAAGACGCGCAAAAACTCGTCGCCCTGCTCGAGAGCCTGCTGCCGCATCTGAACGAAGGCAAACCCGTGCGCTCCTTCGGCCTCGATGCCGAGCAAACCGTGCTGTTGCGCCCGCTGTTTCTGCTCACCGTGAAGCCTGCCATGTATGTCGCCAACGTGGCCGAAGACGGTTTTGACAACAATCCCCATCTCGAGCGCCTGAAAGAACTCGCCGCCAAAGAAAACGCGCCCGTTGTCGCCGTGTGCGCCGCAATGGAAAGCGAAATTGCCGAGTTGGAAGACGACGAAAAAGCCGAATTCCTCGCCGAAATGGGCTTGGAAGAGCCGGGTTTGAACCGCTTAATCCGCGCGGGCTACGATTTGCTCGGCCTGCAAACCTACTTCACCGCCGGCGTAAAAGAAGTACGCGCGTGGACCATCCATAAAGGCGACACCGCCCCGCAGGCCGCCGGTGTCATCCACACCGACTTCGAGCGCGGCTTCATCCGCGCCCAAGTGATCGCCTACGAAGATTTCGTCGCCCTCGGCGGCGAAGCCAAAGCCAAAGAAGCGGGTAAAATGCGCGTGGAAGGCAAGGAATATGTGGTGCAGGACGGCGATGTGATGCATTTCCTGTTCAACGTGTAAACAGCAAGGCAGAGGCCGTCTGAAAACCTTTTCAGACGGCCTCAAAACGAGTTTCAAAAAGGATATACGCCATGAAAATCAGCAGTTTCGGCGAAGTATTGTGGGACGATTTCCCCGAGGGCAAAGTGCTGGGCGGCGCGCCGCTCAACGTGTTGGTGCGTCTGAGCGCGTTGGGCGCGGACTGCGCCATCGTCAGTCGCCGGGGCAGCGATGAAGACGGCGAAGAACTGCTGCGCCGCATCGCCGCCAAAAACGTCGCCACCCACCTTATCCAAACCGACCCCGAACACGCCACCGGCCTGGTCAAAGTGTCCATCAACCACGACGGCAGCGGCTCCTACGACATCGTCTATCCCTGCGCCTGGGACAAAATCGCCGTCCCCGCCGAAGCCCTCGCCTACGTCGCCGACTCCGACGCGCTGGTGTTCGGCAGCCTCTCCTCGCGCGACGACACCGCCCGCGCCGCCCTCGACGCCCTGCTGGATGCCGCCCGCTTCAAAGTGTTCGACGTCAACCTGCGTAAACCGCACTACCGGCCCGAGCGCGTGTGCGAACTGATGCGCCGCTCCGACTTGGTCAAGCTCAACGACGACGAACTGTACGAGCTGGCCGCCGAACTCGGCTCGCCCTACCACGGCCTCGAACAAAACCTGCACTACCTCGCCCAAGCCGTCGGCGCGCCACATATCTGTGTCACCCTCGGCGCGCACGGCGCCATCTACTATTGCGAAGGCAAAACCTACACCCACCACGGCTACCGCGTGCAGGTGGCCGATACCGTGGGCGCGGGCGACAACTTCCTCGCCGGCTTCGTTTACAAACTCCTCTCCGGCGCCACGCCCGAAGACACCCTTGCCTTCGCCTGTGCCTGGGGCGCCCTCGCCGCCTCCCACCACGGCGCCACGCCGGATTTGTCGCTGGACGACGTATACCGGCTGATGAATCCGCGCCAAGAGTAAGGCCGCCCCCGCCTTCGCGGGGGTGACGTTTCTGAAAGCGGAACTTCAACGAAGTTAGAACGCGGCTTTAACGAAATGAAAACGGAAAAGGCCGTCTGAAACCCATTCCAAGGAAAAAAACATGACCTCCATCATCCAAGACCTGCAAGCGCGCGGCCTTATCGCGCAAACCACCGATATCGCCGCACTCGATGCGCTGCTCAACGAAGAAAAAATCTCGCTCTACTGCGGCTTCGACCCCACCGCCGACAGCCTGCACATCGGCCATCTGCTGCCCGTACTCGCCCTGCGCCGTTTCCAACAGGCAGGACATACGCCCGTGGCGCTGGTGGGCGGGGCAACCGGCATGATCGGCGATCCCAGCTTCAAAGCGGTGGAACGCAGCCTGAACACGCCCGAAACCGTCAAAGGCTGGGTGGCCAGCATCCGCGCCCAGCTTGAGCCGTTTTTGAGCTTCGAGGGCGACAATGCCGCGATTATGGCCAACAACGCCGACTGGTTCGGCGGCATGAACTGCCTCGATTTCCTGCGCGACATCGGCAAACACTTTTCCGTGAACGCCATGCTGAACAAAGAATCGGTCAAACAGCGTATCGACCGCGACGACGTAGGCATTTCGTTCACCGAGTTCGCCTACACCCTGCTGCAAAGCTACGACTTTGCCGAGCTCAACAAACGCCACGGCGTGCGCCTGCAAATCGGCGGCTCCGACCAATGGGGCAACATCACCAACGGCATCGACCTGACACGCCGTCTGAACCAAAAACAGGTATTCGGCCTGACCCTGCCGCTGGTAACCAAAGCCGACGGCACCAAATTCGGCAAAACCGAGGGCGGCGCGGTGTGGCTGAACGCGAAAAAAACCTCGCCCTACCAGTTTTACCAATTCTGGCTCAAAGTGGCCGATGCCGACGTATATAAATTCCTGAAATACTTCACTTTCCTGAGCGTGGCAGAAATTGACGCCATCGAAGCGAAAGACAAAGAAAGCGGCAGCAAGCCCGAAGCGCAACGCATTTTGGCCGAAGAAATGACCCGCCTGATTCACGGCGAAGAAGCCCTGCAAGCCGCGCAGCGCATTTCCGAAAGCCTGTTTGCCGAAGACCAAAGCAGCCTCACCGAAAGCGACTTCGGCCAGCTCGCCCTCGACGGCCTGCCCGCGTTTGCAGTTTCAGACGGCCTCAATGTGGTTGAAGCGCTGGTCAAAACCGGCCTGGCGCAGTCCAACAAAGAAGCGCGCGGTTTTGTCAACAGCAAAGCCGTGCTGCTCAACGGCGCGGCCGCCGAAGCCAACAACCCCAATCCGCCCGCCGACAAGCCCGACGATGCCTATCTGATTACCGACGCGCACAAACGCTTCGGCAAATACACCATCGTGCGGCGCGGTAAGCGCAACCATGCGCTGCTGGTGTGGCAATAAACGCCTGATGCGTTAAAGGCCGTCTGAAAAACATATTGCGCGTGTTTGCACAGGCACAAAAAGGCCGTCTGAAACCCCCAAATTGGGTTTTCAGACGGCCTTTTGCCTTATCTCAATCAAAGCAGCCTACGGTTTGCGGTTTGCCAGCGCGGCTTTGATGTAGGCGCTAAAGAGCGGATGGCCTTTGCGCGGGTTGGAGGTGAACTCGGGGTGGAACTGGCAGGCGAAGAACCACGGGTGTTCGCCCTGCGGCAATTCGATGGTTTCGACCAAACGCTCGCGGCCGATGGATACGCCGCCGATAACCAGACCGGCTTTTTCCAAAGCCGGAACGTAATTGTTGTTGACTTCGTAGCGGTGGCGGTGGCGTTCGCGGATGTGTTCCGAGCCGTAGATGCGGGCGGCAAGGCTGCCGGGTTTGAGTTCGACGTCTTGTGCACCCAAGCGCATGGTGCCGCCCAAGTCGGCGGATTCGTCTCGTGTTTCGACGCTGCCGTCGGCGGTTTGCCATTCGTCAATCAGGGCGACAACGGGCGCGGCGGCTTTGAGGTCGAACTCGGTGGAGTTTGCGCCTGTCAAACCGGCCACATCGCGGGCGTATTCGATGAGCGCGATCTGCATACCGAGGCAGATGCCCAGATAAGGCACTTTGTTTTCACGCGCATAGCGCACGGCGGCGATTTTGCCTTCCACGCCGCGCGAGCCGAAGCCGCCGGGAACGAGGATGGCGTCCATGTCTTTGAGCATGGAAACGTCGCCGCCGTTTTTCTCGATGCTTTCGCTGTCGACAAAGGTAATCTGCACGTCGGTTTCGGTGTGGATGCCGGCGTGTTTGAGCGCTTCAATCAGCGATTTGTAAGACTCGGTCAAATCTACATATTTGCCGACCATGGCGATTTTGACGGTGTGTTTCGGGTTTTTGATGGCGTGGACGATTTTTTTCCACGCGGTCAGATCGGCCTGCTGTACGTTAAGCTGGAGCTGCTCGGTGATGATGTTGTCGATGCCCTGGTTGTGCAGCATTTCGGGGATTTCGTAAATGCTTTCGGCGTCGTAGCTGCCGACCACGGCGCGCTCTTCCACGTTGCAGAACAGGGCGATTTTGCGACGTTCGTCTTCGGGCAGGATTCTGTCCATGCGGCAGATGAGTACGTCGGGCTGGATGCCGATTTCGCGCAATTCTTTGACAGAGTGCTGCGTAGGCTTGGTTTTGATTTCGCCTGCGGCGGCGATGTAGGGAACGTAGCTCAAGTGTACAAATAGCGTGTTGCTGCGGCCGAGCTGGCTGCGCATCTGGCGGATGGCTTCGAGAAACGGCAGCGATTCGATGTCGCCCACCGTGCCGCCGATTTCGACGATGGCCACGTCGTAGCCTGCCGCGCCTTCGTGGATGCGGCGTTTGATTTCATCGGTAATGTGCGGAATCACTTGCACCGTGCCACCCAGATAGTCGCCGCGCCGCTCTTTCATGATGACGTTTTCGTACACTTGACCGGTGGAGAAGCTGTTGCGGCGGGTGAGCGTGGCGTTGATGAAACGCTCGTAGTGGCCTAAGTCGAGGTCGGTTTCCGCACCGTCGTCGGTAACGAACACTTCGCCGTGTTGGAACGGGCTCATCGTGCCGGGATCGACGTTGATATACGGATCGAGCTTGAGCATGGTCACGTTCAGGCCGCGCGATTCGAGGATGGTGGCAATAGAAGCGGCGGCGATACCTTTACCAAGTGAAGATACGACGCCGCCGGTTACGAAGATGAATTTAGTCATGATGATACCGCTTTGTTGGAATGCGCGATTTTAGCGTTTCCCGCCTGATGCCGCAATAACGCGAGGCCGTCTGAAAACTTTTCAGACGGCCTTTTCGCGTGTTCGGACGGCCTGTTGCGCCCTATTCGCTGTCGCTGTATCCGCGCAGGTAGCGGATGCGTTCGCGGGTTTGGCGGGTGTCGCATTGCAGGCGCAGGTATTCGGCCTGTTCAGGGCTGTCGGCCTGCGCGGCGGCGCGGCGGCAGTTGGCGGTTTTGCGGTTGATCCATTCGCGCTGCTCGTCTTGCAAGCCTTGTTGGACGGTGGGTTCGAGGTTGCGCCAGAGGGCGTTGATTTCGCTGTCGGCCGCTCGGTGGTCGTCTTTGGCGCGGTCGATTTCGTCGTCGGACACGGCGGGCTTGGCGGCTTCTTCGTTACGCAGCGGCGGGGTCAGTACTTCGGGCGCGGGGGCGGCGTTGTCAGCAGCGGCAGACGCGGCCTGCGGCTCTGACGCGGGTTCTTCGACGATTTCGATTTTGCCGCCGCTTTTTGCCATTTTCAGCGCGTCTTCGAGCGAAACGGCTTTGCCGTCTACCAGCAGTAGGCTTTTGATGCCGTAGGGCAGGAGCGCGCCGGAGAGGGCGTTGGCGGCGGCGGCCAGACCGTTGTCGGCGTAGGTGACGGAGAAGGTGCCGTCTTCGGCGCGGGCGGGGGTGTATTTGAGGGTTTGCGCGAACGTGCCGCTGCCGTTGTAATTCAGGCCGCTGCCGAGGATGCGTTCGGCGATGACTTTGTCGAGCGGCTTGTCGCCGTAAATCAGCGGGGCGTTGGTGTGTGCGGTTTTCAGGCTGTCGGCCGGCAGGGTGATGTTCAGCGCGGCTTGGCAGAAGGGGCGCGTGCTGCTGTTGTCCTGCTGCGGGTTATCGAGGGAGAAGGTCATTTGCGCGGCGGCGGCGATGACTTTGTCGGCATCGACAAACTGGCGCACGTCGTTGCGCGCGAAGGTCTGCGCCTGCTCGCGCACGCTCTGCTGCAAGGTGTTTTGGATGTTTTGCAGCACGGCCGGGTCGGCGCAGGCCAAATCGGCAGGTTGGGGCTCTTCTTTTTTGCCGCAGGCAGCCAGGAGGCAGACGAGGGCGGCGGCGGAGAGAAGGGGGTGGACGGATGCGGTCATTCGGATTCCTTTCTTTGGGAACGGAGGTTTTTCAGACGGCCTAAGTGTTTCGCAGCGGGAGGCCGTCTGAAAAAGACGGGGCATCATAGCAAAAGCACCCGCGCAGGTTAAGCTGCGGCGGGTGCTTTTGCTTTCGCTTTACTTATTTCTTCAAGAATTCGACGAAGCCCGACAGAATCAGGGCGTTGATGATGTCGACGAAGAAGGCGCCCACCATCGGCACAATCAGGAAGGCTTTGTGCGAGGGGCCGAAGCTCTGGGTGATGGACTGCATATTGGCGACGGCGGTCGGCGTTGCGCCGAGGCCGAAGCCGCAGTGTCCGGCGGAGAGGACGGCGGCATCATAGTCGCGTCCCATCACGACGTAGGTGACGAAGGTGGCGTAGAGAATCATCACTACGGTCTGCACGGCCAGGATGATAGCCATCGGTCCGGCCATGCCGGCCAGCTGCCACAGTTTCAAGTCCAGCAGGGCGATGGCGAGGAACAGCGACAGCGAGGCGTTGCCGAATACGTCGACGGCGCGGTCGAACATATTGAGTTTGAAACCGATGGTCAGGATGTTGCGCAGCACGACGCCTGCGAACAGACACCAAACGAATTTGGGCAGGTCAAAGAAGAAATACTCTTTGTCGTAGCCGTCGACGATTTCGGCAAACGCCAGACAGGCGGCGAACATGGCCAGCGTTTCGATGGCGGAATCGGCGGTAATCAGGCGTACTTTGTCGTGGTTTTCAAACACGTCGTCGGCGCTGTTGTCTTCCTGCGCGGCGGCGCGGTCGATTTTCTGCCGTCCCTGTTTGTTAATCAGGCGGCGGGCGACGGGGCCGCCGATCAGGCCGCCGAAAACGAGGCCGAAGGTGGCGGCGGCGATGCCCAGGCCGGTTGCGCCGACAAAGCCGAATTTCTACTCAAAGGTCGGCCCCCACGCGCCCGCCGTGCCGTGGCCGCCGGTAAGCGTAATCGAACCGGCAATCAGGCCGAGCAGCGGGTCTTGTCCCAAAGCGGAAGCCAGGCCGACGCCGACGGCGTTCTGCACAAGGATGAACGCGCCCACGACAAGGGTAAACACCACCAGCGGCACCCCGCCCGCTTTCAGGCGCGAGAAATCGGCGCTCAGGCCGATGGAGGTGAAGAAAATCAGCATGAAGGCGGTTTGCAGCGATTTGTCGAACTGGAAGCTGACGCCGTAAACCGAGTGGAGCACGGTCAGCACCAATGCGGCCAACAGGCCGCCCGACACCGGTTCGGGGATGTTGAAGTCTTGCAGGAATTTGATTTTTTTCACCATCATTCTGCCGATCAGCAGCACGATGGTGGCGGCAATCAAGGTGTAATAGCCGTTGAAAACCCATGCGTTGTCTTGCATAAATGCTCCTCTTCGTTTGTGTAAAGCTAAAATATGTTAAGGCGGGCAATATTAAGGGCATGCGCGGTGCTTTGTCAAAACCGCTGCCTCGGACGGCAGGCTCGGGATGCGGAAAGGCCGTCTGAAAACGGCGTCGGCTGCGGGGCAGACGGTTTTCAGACGGCCTTTTCGGTTTGGCGGCCTTAGTGTGCTGGCAATCAGCCTTGCGGCGCGGGCAGGGAAAGTTCGGGTTCGCCCAGCGTCAGAGCACGCAGGCGCTGTTCCTGCGCGGCGGCTTCGTCGCCCGTTTTGTCGAAAACTTTGGCCAGCGCCAAACGCGCCTGCGGACTGTCGTGTTCGGCGATGGCGGCTTCCAGATAACCCTGCGCCTTGCCCCAAAGCTGCCTGTTTTCGGCCAGTTGGCCGAGGGCGAGCAGGAGGGCGGCGTCTTTTTGGCGCGTTTTCAGCCAGCCTTCGGCGGCATCGAGCGCTTTGAGACGGTCTTTGTCGGCGAGGAATGAAGCGCTGCGCACGAAAGGCGGCAGCAGGTCGGCGCGGCCGTTTTGCGGATAATGTTTTTCCACCCATGCGGCGGCGGCGGCATACAGGCCGAGGTTTTCGTATTTTTCGGCTACGGCAGCACACAGCGCGCCGTTTTTCACTTCGTCGGGAATCCGCTTCAAAACGCGTTTGAGGCCGTCTGAATCCGAGGCTTCGGCCAGCAGGCGGCGGTATGCCCAGTCGCGGTACTGCGCCGCTTCGTGCGGATTGGCAGCGTTTTGTTTTTGCAGATCGTCGGTTTTGTCGAGCACTTCGGCGGCGTCGCCGTGGTCGAAGGCATAACGCAGCTGCAAACGCAGCAGGCGGGTGAGGCGCGGGCTGATTTTGGCGGCGGCGGCCAGGTTTTCTTCGGCGGCGGGGTAGTCGCGGCGGTTGAGCGCGTCTTCGGCCAGCATCAGATAACGCGAAAGCTGGGCGGCAGCGGGCAGCGCGGCGATTTCGTGCAGGTAGCGGTCGCGCAGCGCGGCGTCGTTCATGCGGTCGGCGGCATGGGCGGCAATCATCAGCGCCAGCGAGCGGCTTTCGCCCGCTTCTTTGTTGGCGAGGACTTTGGCGGCTTCCTGTTCGGCTTTCTGGTATTTGCCCTCGAAATAGGCCAAACCGGCGGCGTTCAGGTTGCTGCCCGCTTTGCGGCCTTTGCGCGCGGTGCCGAAGCGTTGCAGGCGGGCGGGCACGTTAAACAGGCCGCCCAAAAGCTGGATAACAATGTAAAGCAGCACCACGGCCACAATCAGCGCGGGCACGAAGAGTTTCAAATCGACGCGTGCCAGCGTGTTGCCGACGGCGAAATAGACGTTGCCGCCGAACATGGTGGAGGCCACCGACAGGGCGACGCCTGCGGCGAAGAGGACGATTAACCACAGCAGCGCTTTCATGCCGCACCGCCTTTCGCTTTGGCCGGCTCGGCAGCTTTGGGCGCGGCGGGCTTGGCGTCTTTATTGCCGCCCTCGGCCGGTTTGGCGGTTTTTTCAGACGACTTCTCGGCCGCTTTGTCTCCCGCCTTGTCGGCTTTCGGCGCTTCCTGCGTTTTGGCTTCCTGCGCTTTTTCAGACGGCGCGGCAGGAGCGGAGGCGGGCTGCGCGGCTGCTTCGGAAGCGGCGGTTTCGGCTTTTTCAGACGGCGTTACGGCGGAGGCGGGTGCTTCCTGCGGCGCGGTTTTGACATCGTCCAAGCGCACGGCAACCGTGCCGCGCACGGTGTCCTGATAGGCACGCACGGCGGCCAAGCTGGCTTTGAGCGACTCGTTCGACACTTGGCGCATATCGAGCGATTTGAGGTCGGACAATTCTTTCAGCCAGGCCTGCGTGGCGGGCGAGCGGCTGTCGAAATACTGTTTTACCGCCGCTTCGGCGGCGTTCAAATCGCTCAGGAACACTTCGCCGTTGTGCTGCATCAGGGCGATGCGGGCGTCGAGCAGGCGCAGGCGCAGGTTTTCGCGCACGAAATAAGCCTGGTCGGGCGCGAGTAGCATGGCATCGCTGCTGTCGAGCCTGCGCACTTCCACCAGCCTGCCCAGCTCGGTCAGGGTTTTGCTCCATGTACGCCGCCACCACGAAGCGTTCGGGTCGTCCTGCGGTTCGGGTTCGGCGCGTCCGGGCTGCAAGGTGCTTTCCAACACCAGCGGCATGCCCGACACGGCGGCTTCGAGGCGGTCGAGGCGCAGCGCGGTGCCCGAAACGTCAAGGTACGGGCGGTTTTTCAGCGCCGCCAAATCGCTGCTGACGGCCTGTTTGATCGGCAGCAGGTCGGCCTGGTCGAAGCGGCTCAGGCGGCTTTCGATGTTTTCCAAAACGGTTACCGCCACGGGCACGTTGCCCGAAAGCAGAAGCTGCTGCGAAGCCATGTTCAGCGTGGCTTCGGTTTCGTCCACCAGCCAGTCGGCGCGGCTGCGCAGCAGCTCCTGATAGGCGCGGGAGGTGTTGTCGATGCGCTCGCGGTCGGCTCTTTGGCCGTCTGAAAGCTGCATCAGCGCGGCGGCCAGCTCGGCCTGGCGGCGGTTGTTTTCCTGCAAGATTTTGGCGTTTTCGCTCTCGCCGACGGCGGCCTGGTCGATTTTCTGCGCGAAGGCCATTTCCTGCATTTTCAGCACGTTTTGTCCCTGCACGAACAAAAAGCCGCTGGCGCCAACGGCCAGCAGCGCCAGCACCAGCGCGCCTGCGGCCAAGCCGCGGCCGCCGCTTTGGCGGATCACGACGGGCGCATGGGCGTTTTGTGCGCCCGCAGCGGCAGAAGCGCTTTCAGACGGCCTGTTTTCGTTTAGGCCGTCTGAAAGCGCTGTGTTCGGGGTTTCGGGCTGAGCGCCGTTGCCGGCGGGGGTTTTATCGGTTTCTTGTCCGCTCATCGGTTTGCTCCATGTATTGGTTTAAAGTGTCGGCATCGAGCGATTCGATCACTGCGACGCGCTCTGCGCCTGCCGCGTAAAGGGCTTCGGCGACGCGTTTGTGGTGGGTTAAGTATAGCAAGGATTGCAGCGTTTGCCTAAACGGCAGCGGCGCTCCGGCGAAGAGGCCGCGCACCGCTTCGCCCGAGGCAACCCATGCCGCGTCGGGCCGGGCGGCGGCCACGGCAGGCCAATCTATCGCGGTAGGCCGTCTGAAATACACTTCGGCGGCGCTCACGGAAAACCCGCGCCGCCGCAGCGTGTCGGCGAGCCATTCGCGCCCGCCCTTCCCGCGCACAATCAGAATTTCTACGCCGCGCGGCAGGGTGTCCCACACGTCCATTCTCAACACGGCTTCGCTGTCTTTGCCGTCGGCAGGGGCGAGCACGGGGTGCGGGCAGCGGGCTTGCAGGGCTTTGCGGCTGGCCTCGCCGACGGCAATCTGCACGATGCGGCCGTCTGAAAAATCGAGATGCGGCGCGGCGGCGGCCACGGCGGAGGGGCTGACCCAGAACACGGCGGCGGCCGTCTGAAAGCGTGCGGGCAACGCGGCGAGGGCGGCGGCATCGGGTTCAATCAGAAAGGGGGCGGCAACAATGCCGCGCCAGCCCGCGGCGGCGCAGGTTTGCAGGTCGGCGGCTGCCTGTTCGGGCGGGCGGACGATCAGAAGGGTTTTCATGGCGGATGGAGGTTGGATGGGAGAGGGCATCAGGCCGTCTGAAACACGGGAAACCTGTTTCTGAAACCTGTTTCTGCGGGGCGGCGGCACTGGGTTCGGCGGGCGTTTAATCCTGTTTTTGCGCCTGTTCAGCCAACACGGCGTCGATCAGGGCTTCGGCATCCTGTTCGGCCAGACGTTTGGCGACGGCGCGGCCGAGGGCGTCGGCATAATCTGCGGGGGCTTGGGCGGCGGCTTGGATGATAACCGAGCCGTCGGGGTGGCCGACGAGGCCGCGCAGGGTGAGTGTGCCATCTTCTTCGGTGCAGTAGGCGGCCAGCGGGATTTGGCAGCTGCCGCCGAGGGCGCGGGCTAGGGCGCGTTCGGCGGTGACGCAGGCGGCGGTGGCGGGGTGGTTGAGGGGGGCGAGGACGCTGAGGAGGTCGGTGCGGTGTGCGGCGGTTTCGATGCCGAGCGCGCCTTGTCCTGCGGCGGGCAGGCTGTCGGCGGGGCTGAGGATTTCGCGGATGCGGCCGTCGAGGCCGAGGCGTTGCAGTCCGGCGGCGGCGAGGATGATGGCGTCGTAGTCGCCGTTGTCGAGTTTGGCGAGGCGGGTCTGCACGTTGCCGCGCAGGGGTTTGATACGGAGCTTGGGGTATTTGGCGCGCAGCTGGGCTTCGCGGCGCAGGCTGGATGTGCCGACAACGGCGCCTGCGGGCAGCTCGGCGAGGCTGTCGTAGCGGTTGGAGACGAGGGCGTCGAAGGGACTGGCGCGTTCGCCGATGGCGGCGAGGGCGAAGCCGTCGGGCAGATCCATGGGCACGTCTTTTACCGAGTGGACGGCCAAGTCGGCGCGGCCGTCGGCCAGTGCTTGTTCGAGTTCTTTGACGAAAAGTCCTTTGCCGCCGACTTTGGACAGGGTGCGGTCGAGGATTTGGTCGCCGCGCGTGGTCATGCCGAGGATGGTGATGTCACAGGCGGGATAGAGGGCTTTCAGACGGCCTTTGATGTGTTCGGCCTGCCACATGGCCAGGGCGCTTTCGCGGCTGGCGATAACGAGTTTTGCGGGTGCGTTCACGGGTTGTCCTTGCTGTGGAAAATGCGGCGTAGTTTAACAGAAAGGCCGTCTGAAAAGGCGGCGGGGCGCTTTCAGACGGCCTTTTGACGGCATCGCTGCGTTAGGTGCTTGCGGCGGCGAGGGTGATTTTCGGCGTGTAGAGTATATCGAAGGTGGGCTTGTTGATCATGTCGGCGAGGGTGAATTTGTCGAGGTGGTCGAGAAAGGCTTTGCCCGCGTCGTTGAGCACGGCGGTGAGCAGGCAGCAGGAGGTGAGCAGGCACTGGTTGCCCGCGCCCATGCATTCGACCAGCTTCATCGGCTCCATATGGCGCACGACATCGCCGATGCGGATGAGCTCGGCGCGCCGCCGCAGCCGCAGGCCGCCGCCTTTGCCGCGCACACTTTCAAGAAAACCGCCTTTTACGAGGGCGGTGACGACTTTCATCAGATGGCTTTTGGAGATGCCGTAGACTTCGGCGATGGAGGAGATGTTGACCAGGTCTTCGTTGTTCACTGCGGCGTAGGCCAAAACGCGCAGCGCGTAGTCGGTTTGTTGGGTCAGGTACATATTGCCAGCGCAATGTTAAAGTTTCATAATATGTGCAACATTATACACAAACCGCCCGCAGCCGTAGGACAAAAACAATGAAACGCCACCCTGCCCTCATCCCCCTGTCGCACGAGCACCACCACACACTCGCCCTGTGCACGCGCATCCTGCGCCATCCCGAAACCGACCATTCCGCCGACATCAACGAGCACTACATCGATCTGGAAAAACACTTCGTCCACGAAGAAACCATGTTCGCCCCGCTGTGGGAAAAACTCGGCCGCGACGACCTGCGCGGCCGCTTCGAAGCCGAACATGCCGAATTGCGCGAAATGCACGTTTCCCCCGCCTACACCAATCCCGCCTGGAACGTGAAATTCGCCACCCTGCTGCGCGACCACGCCCGTTTTGAAGAGCGCGAACTCTTCCCCGCCGTCGAAACCCTGCTGCCGCCCGCAGAATGACAAAAAGGCCGTCTGAAAAAACGGTTTTCACCCGTTTCAGGCGGCCTCAAACACGAAAAACCAAACCACAAGAAAACACACCGCCATGAACTTCTCCAAACACCCCGTCTGGGCGATGGCCTTCCGCCCGCTCTACTCCCTCACCGCCATCTACGGCGCGGTTTCCGTCCTCCTCTGGGGCTTCGGCTACCAAGGCACTTCCGCTCTGCCCGGCTTCTTCTGGCACGCCCACGAAATGATTTGGGGCTACGCCGGCGGCGTGGTCGTCGCCTTCCTGCTCACCGCCGTCGCCACCTGGACAAAACAGCCGCCCGTCGGCGGCGGCAGGCTGATTCTGCTGGTCGCCTGCTGGCTGCTGGCACGCCTCTTCTCCTTCATCCCGCAAACCGCCCTCCTCTCCGGCCTCTGCGGCACCGCCTTCTACTGGCTCGCCGCCTACTACATGGGACAATCCGTCTTCGCGGCCAAAAGCAGCCGCAACTACATCGCCGTTGCCGCTCTCGTTCTGATGGGGCTGACCCTCGCCGTCTTCCACACCGCCCTCTCCAACGGCAACACCGCATCATTGCAGCAAAACCTGTTTGCCGGGCTGGTGATGGTGGCAGGCTTTATCGGCCTGATCGGCTCGCGCATCATCGCCTTCTTCACCTCGCGCCGCCTCAACACCCCGCAGCCCGCCTCGCCGCAATGGGCGCTGGTCGCCCCCCTCGCCCTGCCCATGCTGATGGCCGCCCTGATGTCCCTTCACACCGCCCTGCCGCTGGCCGCCTTCTGCGGCATCGCCTGCGGCATCCTCGGCCTCGTGCAGACCGTGCGCTGGTGGGCGAAAGGCACGGCCAAAGAGCCGCTGTTGTGGACATTGCACGCAGGCTACGCCGCCACCGCCCTCGGCCTGATTGTGATGGGCATCGGCCAATGGCAGCCGCAGCTGATGAGCGCGGGCGTGCACTTCGTTGCCGTCGGCGGCATCGGCATGCTCACCGTCAGCATGATGACCCGCACCGCCCTCGGCCACACCGGCCGCAACCTCTACCCCGCGCCCAAACCCATGCCGGCGGCCTTCGGCTTGATGCTCGCCGCCCTGCTCGTGCGCATCCTCGCCGCCGTCATGCTCTACGTCAACCAAACCGGCTACCAGCACAGCCTGCGCCTCTCCGCCGCCCTCTTCGCCGTCTCCCTGCTGATGTACGCCTGGCGCTACAC
Organism: Neisseria sp. WLZKY-1; assembly: GCF_046546535.1. NCBI lineage: Bacteria > Pseudomonadati > Pseudomonadota > Betaproteobacteria > Neisseriales > Neisseriaceae > Neisseria > Neisseria sp. WLZKY-1. The sequence continues at coordinate 18,468 of NZ_JBKGTW010000014.1, read as the reverse complement.
CCCTTGGCTGCTGCGCCCGCGCCTCGACGGCAAACCCGGCTGACCCGCCGCCCTGCCGAAACAAAAGGCCGTCTGAAAAATTCAGACGGCCTTTTGCCGTTGCCGCACGGGAGATAGGCGGGACGGGACAGACAGGAGGCCGTCTGAAAAGTACGGCTTGGAGATTCAGACGGCCTTCGGGGCAAGAGGCCGTCTGAAAGCGCGGCTTCGGCGCAGCCTGAAAGCTATTTCACGCGGCAGCCCGTGGCTTCGGCAGCTTGGCAGACGCAGTTGTAAAACAGGCGGCTGGTTTCGGCGTCGTAGTGTTTGGGCGAGAGGGTCGCCAATTGGTCGGCATGGAATACGCCGTAGGAGGGTTTGTGGGTGCGGGCGGCAGTCTTCCGCTTCATCCAGCAGACTTTCGGCGTGCGCGGTTTTTTGTTGCCGAATCAAGGCGGCAAGGGCTTCATAAAACGCTTGGGTTTAATGGACGATGCAGTTGTGCGGCGAGGGTTTGGCTTGTGCCGAAGTCGTAATTGGCGATGGTGCAGGCCAGCAGTTCGGCTTGGCTGAAATCGACGTTTTCCAGCGGGGTTTGGGCGTCTTGCTGCTCCAACGAAAATTCGCCTTGGAACGCGCAGTCTTTCAGGCTGCCTGAAAAGGTGCAGTTTTTCATGGGCGTAGCGTCGAAGTCGGCTTTGTGGATGTCGCCCTCAAAGGTGCAGTTTTCCAGTAGGCTGTTGAGAAAGCTCAGGCGGCTGGATTTTTTGATGCGGGTGAAGCGGCAGTTTTGCAGAGTGGGATAAACGTCCCAGCGTTTTTTGAGTTGGCGGGGATGGGCGGGATTTCCTTCTTTGGAAACTGCAGGATTTCAGGCCGCCGCTTCTGCGCTTGCTCGGGAGGGCGCTTTTCAGACGGCCTCCGATAAAAAAGGCTGCTCCAAAAGACGGAGCAGCCCGGATTGTCGGGTTTACTGGCTCAATACGTCCACGCCTTTGGGCGGGGTGAATTTGAATGCGCCGCGCGAGAGTTTGGGGTGGGTGTCGACGGCGGAGAAGCGGATGGCGGTGTGGTTGCCGAAGCCGTCTTGCAGCTCCATCGCCGCTAGGGTGTCACCTTTGAAGCCGATGCGGATGAAGCGGTAGCCCGCGTTGTTTTTCTTCGGCGTGGCCAGAACGTAGTCTATGCCTTCGGCCGAGCCGTCTTCTTTCAGGCTGTAGCTGGCGGCCAGCGCGGTTTTGTCGGAGAGGATGGCGGCGGGGCTGTCGCCAATGGCCTGCGCTTGGTCGGATTTGGTGACCTGCTTCAAGTCGGCGTCGTAAAGCCAGATGTGCGTGCCGTCGCCAACAATGGTTTGTTTGTAGGGTTTGGCGTATTCCCATTTGAAGAGGCCGGGGCGGAGGATTTGGAAGGTTCCGCCGGATGTTTGCGTTTTCTTTTTGCTTTTCACGGTTTGGCTGAACGTGCCGCTGAGGCCGTCGGCGTCGCTGTTGAATTTTTGCAGGGCGTCGACGGCGCCGGCCTGGGCGAAGCCTGCGGCGCAGGCGAGTGCGGCGGCGGCGGTTTTGAACCATGTGGTGCGTTTCATGCGGTGTCCTTACGGTGGGTTGCAACGGGCGGCAGTATAAAGGCTGGCCGTGTGCAGGCAAGTGCCGCGCGCGGCGTTTAATTTGTGTAAAGCGGATAATGCTTTGTGCGGTAAGCGGTTTTGGTTTTCAGACGGCCTTTCGTTTTGACATTTATTTAACCCGCCGCCACGTTTTTACGCACCGAACGGGCGGCAAAAACCCCCGCAGGCGGCAGGGCGTGCGGGGGCGGAAACGGCATCAAGCGGCTTATTCTTCGATAACGATGCGGGCGTTGAGCGGCTGCACGGGGCGGTTGTTTTCTTGGCCGATCATGGCGCGCATGGCGTCAAGCTGGGCTTCGCTCGCGGCAACGGGGGTTTTGAACACAACCCAGTTCACGCCCTCGCTGCACGGCGGCGTGGTCAGCGAGCCATTCAGGCGGAAGTGGCGGCGGTCTTTCGGAAAGAGGGGCATGACGTCGAGTTTGCCGCTCAGCGCCGTTTTTTCGCCGCTTTGCAGTTTTTTCGCCAGCAGCAGTTTGAGCGCGGGGTTTTCACGGCCTTTGGTGAAAACGGCGCCGAGTACGGCCAGCTCGCCCGTGTCGGACTGGTGGACAAAATGGACTTCCATCGGATAGGCGTTGCCGCGGAAGGTGTGTTCGCTGGGCGTGTGGAAATGAAACTGCTTGAACGTGAATGTTTTACCGCCGAGGCTGATGGTTTGCGGCTGCCCTTCGGGCGTGGCCTGGATGGTGTGGCCGTTGTTTTCCACGGTGTAGGCCGACGGGGCATAGGCAAATTTCACGCTGTTGCCCGCGGCCGCCTGTGCGGAGGCGAAATCGACGGGCGACTGGTTTTTGCCGCTGCTGCATGCGGCGTAGTCCTGCTTGATGCCGCCCCAGTGTTCGGGGCTGCTGTCGCCGGTATATGACCAGTCGGAATGGGCGGCGGCGAATGCGGGAAGGGTTGCGGCGCAGACGGCGGCCAATACGGATAAACGCAGTTTCATGTAGTCTCCTATTTGCGTCGGGTTGGGAAAGTGCGGGATTATGCGAACGGCAAGAATTTTTATCAATCGTAAAAATAGCCTTCCTCCCCGTTTTTTCTTGACCTTACGCAAACATATTGCGGATTTTTGTAAACGTGCGCCGCCGCTTCGGATTCACGCGGCCTTTATCGGGCAACAAGCATCAGGCCGTCTGAAAACGCCTGCCGCGGTGCGGACGGAAGTTTTCAGACGGCCTGATGCGCCGTATTTCAAATTGTTTTGCGCCAAAGCGCTTTTAAAGCACCCGTTGGCCGAAATAGCGGCGGCATTTTTGTCCGCAGCGGTCGTAAAGCCTGCGGCAGTAGGGCAGCAACGGGGAGGCAAACAGGAAGGAGGCCGCCAGCGCCACGGTTATCACCACCGCCATCGGTTCGGCCAGCATTTTGAAACGGAAGAAATACGCCATCGCGAAATTGACGGCGCAGGTAAAGAGAACGATGTAGCCGAGTCCTACGGCAGCCAGCAGCAGCGGGCAGAAAACCGAACGTTTCATAAGTCAGAACCGAACCATGTGGGAGGCGCGATTATAAACGGCGCAAACGGCGGGAAAAAGCAAACGGCAGATTAAATCGCGTAAAGACAGACGGCATATTGTGCCGACAAACGGCATTCTTTCGCATTGACAAACCGCCGCCGCCCGTTTTGAATTTGCCGCCGCATCAGGCATAATCGCGCCCTTTCACAGGCCGTCTGAAACTGCCCGAGGGCTTTTTCAGACGGCCTCAAACACGCGAAGCACTCCGATGGACAAGAAAATCCTGTTGCAAAAAGCCGACATCTACCGCCGCCTGATGCGCACCGACAAGCCGATCGGCACCATGCTGCTGCTGTGGCCGACACTGTGGGCACTGTGGACGGCGGCGCGCGGCCTGCCCGACCTCCTTATTCTGGCCGCCTTCGTACTTGGCACGTTTTTCATGCGCAGCGCCGGCTGCGTTATCAACGATTTTGCCGACCGCGGTTTCGACGGTGCGGTGGAGCGCACGAAAAACCGCCCGTTCGCACGCGGCGAAGTGTCGAAAAAAGAAGCCCTGCTGCTGACCCTCGCCCTGTGTCTGGCCGCCGCGCTGTGCCTCCTGCCGCTCAACCGCGCCACCTGGCTGATGAGCCTGCCCGCACTGTTTCTCGCCCTCAGCTATCCGTTTACCAAACGTTTCTTCCCCATTCCGCAGCTCTATCTCGGCCTCGCCTTTTCCTTCGGCATCCCGATGGCCTTCACCGCCGTCACCGGTGCCGTGCCCCCCGCCGCCTGGCTGCTGTTTGCCGCCAATGTGTTCTGGACGCTGGCCTACGACACCGCCTACGCGATGGCCGACAAGGAAGATGATTTAAAAATCGGCATCAAAACGTCTGCCATCACCTTCGGCCGTTACGACGCCGAAGCCGTGCTTGTCTGCCACCTGCTGTCTACTGTGCTGATGGTGGCGGCGGGCATTGCCATCGGTGCGTCCTGGCCGTTTTGGTTGGCCGTTCCCTTTGTTCTGCGCTTCCAATGGAAACAGTATCTAGCCGTGCGCACGCGCGAGCGCGACACCTGCTTTCACGAGTTTCTCGCCAACAACCGCCTCGGCGCGCTGTGGTTTGCCGCCATCGCCGCCCACTTTTTCTATACGACATAGAACTGGAAATCTATTCTGACCAACATCGCGGCTACACCAGCGACTACATCGCAGGACCTATCGCGCTGGTAGAGATTGAATACATCATCGTGCCGCTGCCCGAAACCGTCTGCCGCCAAACCCTTGCCACCGCGCTGGCAAAAAGCGGGCAGTATGAAACCGAATGGCTGACAGGCAGCCTGAAAGTGTATGACTACCGCTAATCTATGCCACATCAAGGCAGCCTGAAAACCATTCCGCCAATCCCCCGCAAAGGACACTCCATGCGCCCCGAAACCCTGTTCCCCAAAAAATCTGCCCCCGATGCCACGCCGCCCGAACTTGCTGCGTTCAACATCCCAAGCTATGCCAACGCCCTTGCTGCCTTGGATTTAGCCCGCGAAACCTACGGCGACGCATCCTTGTTCAACACCGCCGAAGCCGTCTGCGCCAACCGCTATTTGTGGCAGGAATATCCCGAACTGCGCGGGCAATATTGGCAAATCGGCAGCTCGGGGCAGGGCGATTTCTGGCTGCTGCGCCGCGACGGTAACATCTGCTGGTACGACCACGATTTAGGCGAAATCACGTCCGCCGCCATCGCTGATTTCGGCATCACCTTTGAACAGTTTTTGGAACTGTCCGCCTATCTCAACCAAACATGGCAAGCCATCGATGCCAACGAACACCATTTCGCCGTCCCCGCGCGCAGGCAAGATTTTGCCGATACGCTCAACCGCATCGCGCCGAACTTGTTTGACCGCTATCCCTACCGCTATTTTGACTGACCGCCTGCACGCCAGAGAGCTGTTTGACGCCTATACAGGTATGTGAACAGACATATAGTGAAACAAAATAGAAAATCTACGGCGTTGCTGCGCCTTAGCCCGAAGAGGGCGGTTTTCTACGGCATTGGAAATGCCAAGAAAACCTGCCCCGTACTACCTGTACTGTCTGCGGCTTGCTGCCTTGTATCTTTCCGTGTTGTTTCACTATAAAAAACAAGTCAGGCCGTCTGAAAAAGCATTTTCAGACGGCCTGACTGCATTCGCGGCGTGTCAGCCTTCCTGCGTTTCCTCCCCGTCCCAATACTCCGCCGCGCCGCCGTGGAAAAAGCCGTGCAAAATCGCCTGCGCGGCCACGCTGTCGAGCATGGTTTTTTGCTTTTTGCCGAACACCCGCGCCTCTGCCAGCAGGCTTTCGGCGTAAAGCGAAGTGAGGCGCTCGTCTGCCCAGTAAACGGGCAGGGCGAAGCGGGCATGCAGGCGGCGGCCGAATTTGCGGGCGAGGCGCGTGAGTTCGTGTTCCGTACCGTCGCTGTGCACGGGCAGGCCGACCACCAAATAATCAGGCTGCCATTCGCGTATCAGGGCGGCGATGGCGGCGAATTTGGTTTCGTTGGCTTCGGCGGAAACGGTGGACAGCGGATGGGCGATGCCGACTTCCGCGCTGCCCTGCGCCACGCCGATGCGTTTTTCGCCGAAATCGAAGGCCAGACAAGTGCCCTGCGGCGCGGGAAAAACATCAGGCATGGCCTGCGCCTTTCACCAGCGAAGCCGGTTCAATGCCGAGTTTGGAGAGGGCGGCGCGGTAGCGGCGGTTGAGCGGCAGGTCGAACAGAATGCTGCCGTCGGCGGGCACGGCAATCCACACGTTTTGCGCCAGCTCGTTTTCCAGCTGGCCGGATTCCCAGTTCGAGCAGCCGATGGTGACGATGGCCTTTTCCACCGCGCCGCTGTCGCCCAGTTTGTCGATGATGTCGCGCGAGGTGGTGACGGCGTTTTCCCCGCCGACGGAAAAGCTGCTGCTCCATTCGCCTGCGGGGCAGTGGACGACGAAGCCGCGGTTTATCTGCACCGGCCCGCCTACCAGTATCGGACGGTTTTTAAAGCGTTCGGGAACGGGCGTGTCGGAAGCGGAAAACACGGCTTCCATCGGTATCGGCGAGGGTTTGTTGATCACGACGCCGAGCGCGCCGTCTTCGTCGTGGCGGCACAGATAAACGACGCTGCCGCTGAAAAACGAGTCTTCCAGCGCGGGCGTGGCGATGAGGAAATGGTCGGTGAGCTTGTCCATAATTTGGAGGAATAATCGGAAGGAGTCGTGGCTGTCGGGCGGCAATATTAGGCCGCGCGGAGAAAATTGCAAGCAAAAGGCCGTCTGAAAAGCGGCGTTTTCAGACGGCCTGCTTATTGCTAAAATCGCGCCCCTCATTATTTCGCCAAACCCACAAGACGGTTTCAAAACCTGTTCAAAGTTTCAGGCCGTCTGAAAAACAAGGAAACAGAATATGGCAGGCCACAGCAAGTGGGCGAACATCCAGCACAAAAAAGCCCGCGCCGACGCCCAGCGCGGCAAAATCTTCACCCGTCTGATTAAGGAAATCACCGTCGCCGCACGCCTGGGCGGCGGCGATCCCGCATCCAATCCCCGCCTGCGCCTGGCGATGGACAAAGCCTGGGACGCCAATATGCCCAAAGACAACGTCCAGCGCGCCATCGACAAAGGCACGGGCAACCTCGAAGGCGTCGACTACATCGAGCTGCGCTACGAAGGCTACGGCATCGGCGGCGCGGCGCTGATGGTCGACTGCATGACCGACAACAAAACCCGCACCGTCGCCGACGTGCGCCACGCCTTCAACAAAAACGGCGGCAACCTCGGCACTGACGGCTGCGTCGCCTTCAACTTTGTCCACCAGGGCTATCTGGTGTTCACCGACGCCGACGAAGACGCGCTGATGGAAGCCGCCCTCGAAGCGGGCGCGGAAGACGTTATCGCCCACGAAGACGGCATCATCGAAGTGATCACCGCCCCCGCCGACTGGGCGGGCGTCAAAGCCAAGCTCGAAGCGGCGGGCTTCACCTCGCAAGACGGCGACGTCACCATGCGCGCGCAGAACGAAACCGTGCTCACCGGCGAAGACGCCGCCAAAATGCAGAAGCTCATCGACGCGCTGGAAAACCTCGACGACGTGCAAAATGTCTACACCTCCGCTGTGTTGCAGTTTGACTAATCCTTTTCAGACGGCCTTCGGATAACCGGAGGCCGTCTGAAAGCACAAACGGCTTTCGCAACGTCCCTTTTCAGACGGCCTCTCCGTTAACGGAAGGCCGTCTGAAAACACATTTGGCAACCGCCCCGTTCCCCGAACCCGAGAGAAAACACCATGAAAAAATCCCGCTTTGCCGCCCTTTTCTTGGCCGCCCTCACCGCCGCCGTGCAGGCCGAGCCGCTGAACTACAACGTTGTCGAATTTGTCGAAAGCGCCACCGTCAGCGTGCCGCGTGACACCATGACCGCCGTGTTCACCGTCCGCGCCGAAGCGCGCGAGCGCGAAGCCGCCCACCGCGCCTTTGCCGCCAAAATGAACGCCTTTTCCCGCCGCGCCGCCGACAAAGCCCTCGAAGTGAGCGAAGCCAACCGCAGCAGCCACCCCGTTTACAGCTATCCCGACAACAAACGCGTGCAGACCGGCTGGCAGGAAAGCATCGAATACACCGTCAAAAGCCAAGACTTCGCCGCCCTCAACCGCCTTATCGCCCAATCGCAGAAAGACGCCGAAGTGCAAAACACCCACTTCACCCTGTCGCCGCAAAAACGCAACTCCGCCGTCGACGAAGCCAGCCGCGCCGCCCTGCTGCGCTTCAAAGACCGCGCCGCCGCCCTCGCGCAGACGCTGGGCTTTTCCGGCTACAAAATCGTCTCCCTCAAACTGGGCGAATTGGGCGACGCGCCCGTGATAATGATGTCGGCCAAAGCGGGCTACGCCGCCCCGATGGCGGCCGACAGCGCAACCGCCGCCCCGCCCTCGCCCGGCATCGAAGAAATCCGCATCACGGTCAACGGCTCGGTACAGATGTAGCCGCATCCTGCAAAAAGGCCGTCTGAAACGGGTTTCAGACGGCCTTTTTGCCTGCACCGTTTATGTAAAAAATATGCCACCTGTCTTTCAAGTTTCGTAAAGGCGAAGCCGCCCGCTATTATCCGCGCTTCCCACAGCGGCCGAGCGGCCGGATACCATAACAAGGAGGACGCACCATGAAATTCAGCACCCTTTTGATCGCGGCAGCCGTTTTCGGCGGCATGTATTTTGTCAAACACCATACCGACACTTCCGTTTTCACCGCCGACAATCTGTTGCAGCCCAAAGCAACGCAATCGGCACAGCGCTAAACCGCCGACACGCAAACCGCCCTTTCTTGGGGCGGTTTTGTTTGGCCGTCTGAAAGCGTGGTTTCCACCAAGCGAACACACAAAAGCCGCCCCGGCCAACGGGGCGGCTTTTTGGCAAGCAGCAAACAGACAAGCCGCGCGGCAGCCATTTCTATAATGTCCGCCTGCTTTCAAATCGCCGCACCTGTCCGCTGAACGGGTCGGCAAACTCAATGGCGCGGGCGAGGAGTTTCAGCGGCTTGGCGTAGTCGGTGCTGTCGGCGGGCAGCGGCTTGGGATAGAGCGGGTCGTTCAGAATCGGGATGCCGAGGCTTGCCATGTGCACGCGAAGCTGGTGTTTTTTGCCGCTGACGGGGCTGAGGCGGTAGCGGCAGAGGCCGTCTGAAACCGCTTCGGCGGCTTCGATAACGGTGTGGGCGTTGGCTGCGCCTGCGGTTTCGCGCATCAGGAAGAAGGCGTCGCCACGTTCGATACACGAGTGCAGATGCAGCGGAAAATGCAGGCCGGAACGGGCGGCGGCGAGGGCTTCGTAGGTTTTAACGACACGGCGCTCCTGAAACAGGGTTTGGTAGGCGCGGCGGCTTTCGGGGCGGCGGCAGAAAAGGACGACGCCCGCCGTGTCCTTGTCGAGGCGGTGCAACGGCGTGATGTCTTCGGGCTTGCCGTTGTGCAGCTCGGGGCACAGGCGCAGGCGGGTGAGCAGGGTTTCGCGCAGGAAGCGGCCGCCGGGCACAACGGGCAGAAAATGCGGCTTGTCGACGACAATCAGATGCTCGTCGACGTGCAGGATTTCCTCGCGAAACGGGATGCGCGGCTCGTCCTCGGCAATGGCTTGGCGGTAGTAATACAGCGTGGTGCCGGGAACAAAGGGCGCGTCGGGCGGCAGCGGGCGGCCGTTTTCATCGAAAATGCCGCCCTTTTCGAGCCGCGACAGCCAGGTTTCGCGCGGCACATAAGGGAAACGGCAGCAGAGGTAATCGACAAGCGGTGCGTCGGCCAGGCGGCGATCGCAAGGCAGATGCAGATAACTGGGGCGGATGCCGTCGATCGGCGGCAGGGCGGCGGGCGTGTTCATGGCCGCGATTGTAGCGCGTTCAGACGGCCTGCGCCTTCCGAGGCCGTCTGAAAACGCTGCCGCGCCGACAATCAGGTCGTCTGAACGCCCAAAAGCCGTTCAGACGGCCTTTTGTTTATAATCCGCTTTTTTTCAAACGGCCTATCCCATGAAAAAACACATCTTCGTCCTCTACACCGGCGGCACGATCGGCATGACCCCGGGCGCCGACGGCCTGCGCCCTGACGCCGCGCTGCTTGCCGACGCCCTGCCCTCGTTTTCAGACGGCCTCTCCTTCGACTGCCGCATCTGCGAGCCGCTGATCGACTCGTCGGCCGTGTCCCTGCAAAACTGGCGCGACTGGCTCGCCCTACTGGCGGAAAACATCCCGCGTTACGACGGCGTTTTGCTGCTGCACGGCACGGACACGCTGGCCTACACCGCCGCGCTGCTTGCCCTCGCCCTGCGCGGCTTGGACAAACCCGTCGTCCTCACCGGCGCGCAGCGGCCGTTCGGCGCGGCGGGCAGCGATGCGCCGCGCAACCTCGCCACCGCCGCCGCCGCGCTCAAAACCGGTCTGCCGCAGGTGTGCATCGCCTTCAACGGCAAACTCTTCCCCGCCATCGGCAGCAACAAATGCAGCACGGAAAGCGACGACGGTTTCGCCAACCCGCATTTCGGCGTGTTGGGCACATGGTCGGAAGAACGCAGACGCTTGACGCTTAACAGGCCGTCTGAAAGCCCGTCTGCCGCGGCAAACGCTTTTTCAGACGGCCTCGAAGTCCTGAATATCGACCCGCAGGCCGAAGTCGCCTGCCTGACGCTGATACCCGGTTTCGCCATGCGCCAGGCCGCCGACACCCTGCGCCGCACCGCCGCCCGCGCCGCCATCCTGCAAAGCTACGGCCACGGCAACGCGCCCGACGACGCGGAATTTGCCGACGCCGTGCGCGGCTACACGGAGCGCGGCGGCCTGCTGCTCAACATCAGCCAGGTGCCGCACGGCCGTGCGGCGGCGGTGTACGCGCAGGGCGCGGTGCTGCGGCGCTCGGGCGCGGTATCGGGCGGCCGCTGCAATCTGGAAACGGCCACCGCCCTGCTGACGCTGGCCGTTTCCAACGGCTGGGACAGGGCAAGGCTGGAAGCGGAGCTGGCAACTTTGGGTTTGCGGCGCCCTGCGTTTGAGTAGGGAAAGGCCGTCTGAAAAACAATGCCGCCATGCACGCGCAGACGGGAATAAGGCCGTTCGGGCGGGGTTGGCGTTTTGCAAAGATCAGGCCGTCTGAAAACCCAGTTTCAGACGGCCTCAAATCCTTTTGCCGCGCGGCCGCACAGCCCTCAGGCCGTCTGAAAGCGAAACTTCAACGAAGTTAAAAACGGCATTCAGACGGCCTGACAAGACAAAACCCCGTATCGCACGGGGTTTCGTTTTTTCGTTTGATGCCGTTCAGGAAAGCAGCGATTTGGTCAGCAGGTAGCCCGCCGACACAAAGATGATCACCAACACCAGCACCACTGCCGTGCCGACCAGCACGCGTTTGTTGTACAGCGCCGACTGCCAGCCGTTGAGTATGCCCAACTCCTGCAACAGCTCGGCTTCCAGCTCGCTGCGTATCTGGCGGCGTATCTGCCGCTCTTCCGCCTGTTTTTCCTTCAACATGCGGTAGGCCAGCTCGTGCTGCTTGCGGTGTTCGAAGGCCAGGCGCTCTTGCCATTCGATGCGTTTGCGATAGATAAAATCTTCGGTGGCGGTTTTCAGATACAGATGGCAGGTGGGGCATTCGACGGTTTCCGGGTCTTCGAAGATGGTGAAGCACACGGGACACTGCGGCACGGGGCTGGCGCGGTTTTGGCCGCCGTCGTCTTCGTCGTGCATCAGTTCGAGAGACACGCGGATGATGACGTCGAGGCCGAGGTAGCCGAAATAGTTTTGCGCGTTGAGGCGCTCTTCGTTGGTGCAGCGCTCGGCAATCAGCGCCTGCGGGTTTTCTTCCAGAGCAAGAATGACTTCGTCCGCTTCTTCGGCGGACAGGTGCTGACGGATGCTGTTGTCCACCTGGGCGTGGTCGATGCCGGGCGGATAGGAGATGTAAACGTCAAACAGTCGTTGGTGGTCGCTCATGGAGTGTTCCTGCTGTGGATAAAAAGCCGCCTGCGGGGGCTGCGTCATGGCGGCGGATTATAGCGCATCGGCTCTGCGCGGACGGCTCTGCGCCGTAAAAGGCGTGAATTTGTGATTTTCGGAACGGCGTCCGCATGTGCGGTTTCGGGCGGCAGGCCGTCTGAAACCCCGCCGTGCTTTCCGTTTTCCCGTTTGTAAAAACGTCATTCCCGCACAGGCGGGAACGGCCTTGGAAGCTGCCGGGAAAGGAAAAGCCCGAACCGTGTCGGGCTTGCTTTGGCGCAGCGGCTCAGACGGAGAACGACGAACCGCAGCCGCAGGTGGTTTCGGCGTTGGGGTTGCGGATGACGAACTGCGAGCCGTGCAGGCTTTCGGTGTAGTCGATTTCCGCACCGACGAGGTATTGGTAGCTCATGGGGTCGACGAGGAAGGTGAGGCCGTTTTTGACGATTTCGAAATCGTCGTCGTTTTTGATTTCGTCAAAAGTGAAGCCGTATTGGAAACCGGAGCAGCCGCCGCCGTTGACAAACACGCGCAGTTTCAGATCGGGGTTGTTTTCTTCAGCAATCAGATCGGCCACTTTGACGCAGCAGCTTTCGGTAAAGATGATGGGGGATTCGTCCGACATGGTTTTTTTCCTTCTTTAAATATATGAGTGCGCCGATATTTTCGCGCAATTGCGACAGGGTGGCAAGGTGGGGAGGGCGGCGGCGATTTCAAGTCCGCGTTCAATCGTGCTGCGAAATCGGCACGAGCTGTTCGCCCCAGTGCAGTTTCTGGCGCAGGGTTTTGTAGTAGTGGTAGCCGGCGGGGTGGAGGACGCGCAGGCTGTGGCGGTAGCGGCGGATGCGCAGGATGTCGCCGCTTTGGATGTCGGTGTAGGACTGGCCGTCGAAATGGGCGCGCGCGTCGCCCGCTTTGGTGATGAGGATGTCGATTTCGCAGGTGTCGGACACGGCAATCGGGCGGTTGGTCATCGACTGCGGGCAGATGGGCACGAGAGTGAAGGCGCGCAGGCTGGCCTGCAAAATCGGGCCGCCCGCCGCCAGGGCGTAGGCGGTCGAGCCGGTGGGGGTGGAAACGATGAGGCCGTCCGAACGCTGGGTGTAGACGAACTCGCGGTCGATAAAGGTTTCGAACTCGATCATCTGCCCGGCACCGCCGCGCGAAATCACCACGTCGTTCAAGGCCAGCGAGCTGCCGACGCAGCTGCCATTGCGTATCAGGTCGGCTTCGAGCAGGATGCGTTCTTCGTGGCGGTATTTGCCGGTGAGCATGGCGGCGATTTCTTTGACCATGTTTTCGCCGGGCACTTGGGTGAGAAAGCCCAGATGGCCTTGGTTGACGCCGATAAGGGGGATGCGGAAGGGGGCGGCTTTGCGCGCGGCGGAGAGAAAGGTGCCGTCGCCGCCCAACACGATGACCAAGCTGCATTCGCGGCCGATGTTGTCTTTGTCGGTGATGCGGCAGCGCGCCAGATCGTCTTCGCGCACGATGCCTTCATCCGCGCTTTCGCGGTCGATAAAGACGTCGAGTTGTTCCGCCAGCAGAAAGCCGAGCAGCTCGTGCAGGCTGTCGGCTATCTGCGGGGTTTGCGGGCGGGTGACGATGCCGATGCGGCTGAATTCGGTAATCATGGCCTTGTGCGGGGACGGTTGGACTGGATGGCGGGCGATTATGGCACGGTTAGAGGCCGTCTGAAAGCGGATTGGCGGCCTTTTCAGACGGCCACAGCCAAGCCCATACCTCGCGTCCTTCGCTTTGCAGCATCATCAGCGTGCGGCAGGCCGCTGCGGTGGACATATATTCGATGCCGATGCCGTGCGCGGCCAAGGCGGCGTTGAGGCGCGGATGGAGAAACTGCTGCTTCGCCCCCGTGCCGACAATCACCACTTCCGGCCGGTCGCCCTCTTCCAGCAGCGCCGCAAAAGAAGCGGGCGACAAATCCTGCGGCGTGCGCTCCGCCGCAGGCCGGCACGCTCCGCCTACCAGACAAACGGCCGATTCGAATACCCTGCCGTTGATTTTCAGACGGCCTTCCCCGTCCGTTTCCACCTCCCAACCGCCTGTCTGACTGTGCTCTTGAAACTGCATATTCCGCTTTCTGTATAAAGGATTTTCGGGTAGCATTGCGCCTTTTTCGCAGGCAGTTTAACCATTCGGAAAACGCTTAACAAGGAGCAGCGATGAAACCGGTCAGAATCGGCATTTTGGGTTTGGGAACAGTGGGCAGCGGCACAGTCGAAGTGCTGCGCGGCAACGCGGCGGAAATCAGCCGCCGCCTGGGGCGCGCCGTCGAAGTGTTTATGGTGTCCACGCGCAACGCGGAAAAAGCCCGCGCTGTCTGCCCGCCCGAAACCATTGTCGTTTCTGATCCCTTCGAAGTCGTGCGCCATCCCGAAGTCGACATCGTCGCCGAACTCTACGGCGGCACCGACACTGCCAAAGAGCTGGTGTTCGAAGCCGTGCGCCACGGCAAACACATCGTCACCGCCAACAAAAAACTCCTCGCCGAACACGGCAGCGAACTCTTTGCGCTGGCGGAAAAACACAACGTCATGGTGCAGTTTGAAGCCGCAGTCGCCGGCGGCATCCCCATCATCAAAGCCCTGCGCGAGGGGCTGGCCGCCAACCGCATCCGCAGCATCGCCGGCATCATCAACGGCACCAGCAACTTCATCCTCAGCGAAATGCGCGAAAAAGGCAGCGCCTTTGCCGACGTATTGAAAGAAGCTCAGGCGCTGGGCTATGCCGAAGCCGATCCCACCTTCGACATCGAAGGCCACGACGCCGGACACAAAATCACCATCATGTCCGCCCTCGCCTTCGGCACGCCCGTCAACTTCGCCGCCTGCCACCTCGAAGGCATTTCCAAACTCGACAGCCGCGACATCAAATACGCCGAAGAACTCGGCTACCGCATCAAACTTTTGGGCATTACCCGCCGCAGCGAAAAAGGCATCGAGTTGCGCGTCCACCCCACCCTGCTGCCCGAAAGCCGCCTGCTGGCCAACGTCAACGGCGTCATGAACGCCGTACGCGTCAACGCCGACATGGTCGGCGAAACCCTGTTCTACGGCGCGGGCGCGGGCGCACTGCCCACCGCCAGCGCCGTTGTCGCCGACATCATCGACATCAGCCGCCTCATCGCCGCCGACAGCGGCCACCGCGTCCCCTACCTCGCCTTCCAGCCCGCCCAGGTTCAGGCGCAAACCATGCTGCCGATGGACGAAATCACCAGCAGCTACTACCTGCGCGTCCAAGCCGAAGACAAACCCGGCGTACTCGGCCAAATCGCCAACCTGCTGGCCGCGCAAAACGTCTCCATCGAAGCACTCATCCAAAAAGGCGTGCTCGACGGCCACACCGCCGAAATCGTTATCCTCACCCACAGCACCGTCGAAAAACACATCAAAGCCGCCATCGCCGCCATCGAAGCGCTCGACACCGTCGGCGAAAAAGTCGTCATGATCCGCATGGAGAGCCTGCATGACTGAAACGGACAACAGGTCGTCTGAAAACGGCGGCGCAGAACCCGGCGACAGCCCCGAAGCACGCGCAGAAGCCAAGCGCAAAGCCAAAGGCAAAATCCGCACCATCCGCATCTGGGCGTGGGTGATTATTTCCCTGTTTCTGGCTACCGCGCTGCTGTCGAGATGCGCCATGTCCAAACCGCAGGCCAAGCAGAACATCATCGAATCCTGCATCCAAAACGTCCCCTACGCCCCCAAATGGCAGGCCGACCTGCAAAGCATGGGGCTGGCCGACCAAGACGGCAAACTCGTCGCCGCCTACTGCCTGTGCATGTGGCAGGAGCCGCTCGACAAACTCAACCACAACCAGCTCAAAACATTCAGCAGCCTCGCCCCGCAGCAGCAGCTCGACCTCCTCGGCGGCGCCGACGCCTTCAACAAACGCGACAAACAATGCCTGGCTGCCTTAAAAGGCAAGTAAGCAAAGGCCGTCTGAAAGCGCAGCTCAACAAAACACAGCCGTCATTCCCGCGCAGGCGGGAATCTTTTCTAATACAAAAAGCCTTGAACGGACAAAACATCGATTTGACCCCGACAAGATTCCCGCCTGCGCGGGAATGACGTCGGGTAGGTAGCTTTAGAATTTTGAGGCCGTCTGAAAACACAAAACAGGCCTTCAGACGGCCTCAAACTTTATCCGCCGCAACTTCTCCTTCCTCTGCTCCGTTTTATAAACGAAAGGCCGTCTGAACATTCAGACGGCCTTTTCTTTCAAACGGCTGCAAAGCGCGGCTTAGAACTTCACGCGCACGCCGCCGTGGAATTCGTTGCTGTGGATTTTGACGCCTTCGTATTTGCCCCAGTGGTTGTAGCGGTAACCCGCATCCAAAGCAATGTTGTCGCTGATGTCGTAGCTTGCGCCGACCATCGCGCCCAAACCGACTTTGGTTTTGGTGTAGGTTCCTTTTTCATAGAATCCCGGAGCGGTTTCGGTGGCTTCCAAAGAAACGCGGTTGATGCCGATGCGTGCGCCGACGTAGGGTTTGATTGCGGTACCGGTGTCGAAATCGTAAATGCCCGACACGCCGACGCTGCGGGTTTTCAGTTTGAAACGGTCGGTGCCTTCGTTGTCGGCAAATGTTTCTTCATAGTTTTTGTAATGGGTGTAATCGACGGCAACGCGGGCGGTGCCGAGATCGTAGCCTGCGGACAGGCGCGGGCTGAAGCCTTTGGCTTTGAATTTTCCGCCTTCGTCTTTGGCATGGATGCCGGCATAGCCGACATCTCCCTGAACGTAAAAACCGGGGTTGCCGGCAAACAAACCTGTTGCAAGGGCAAAGGCAAGTAATTTTTTTATGGTGTTTTCCTTAAATTTGAAATAGGAGAAAAGCCCGTTTTACGACAAACGGGTTCGTCGGCATTTTACCTATCCAAACCACATTGAACAGAAGCAAACCCGTCGGCGCGGCCGCAAGCGGCAGTAAGGCCGTCTGAAAACGGTTCTGCCGAAAACGGATCTTCGGTCAAAACCCAAAGGTAAAACAGACTTGGCTTGCTCCTCCCCTTTGTTTTCAGACGGCCTTTCTGCCTGCCGCGCCGCCGTGCTACCATCCGCCGCGCGGACGCCTGTCCGCCAAAATTCAAACAAGCATACAAAGGAAAAAACATGGCAAACACCCCCCTCCCCCGCCCCGACATCGACGCAGACGGCCTGCTCGAATATTCCGTCGTCTACACCGACCGCTCGCTCAACCACATGTCGCAGAAATTCCAAAACGCCCTGCGCCATATCTCCGCCACCCTGAAAAAAGTCTACAACGCGCCATACGCCGCCGTTGTCCCCGGCACGGGCACGGCAGGCATGGAAGCCGTCGCCCGCCAGTTTGCGCGCGGCAGAAAATGCCTCATCGTGCGCAACGGCTTTTTCAGCTACCGCTGGACGCAAATCCTCGAACAAGGCGGCATCGCCGCCGAAACAAAAGTTCTCACAGCACGGCAGGACGACGCCTTCCAAGCCCCCTTCTCCCCCGCGCCGACAGACGAAGTGTGCGCCCAAATCGCCGCCTTCCGCCCCGATATCGTCTTTGCCCCGCACGTCGAAACCGCCTCCGGCATCATGCTGCCCGAAGACTACATCGCCCGCCTTGCCCAAGCCGTCCATGCCGTCGGCGGCCTGCTCGCCATCGACTGCATCGCCTCGGGCTGCATCTGGCTCGACATGGAAAAACTCGGCATCGACATCCTGATTTCCGCGCCGCAAAAAGGCTGGAGCGGCAGCCCCTGCGCCGGACTCGTCATGCTTGGTCAGGCTGCCTACGACCGCGCGCAGCAAAGCGAGTCCGACAGCTTCGCCCTCGATTTGAAAAAATGGCTCGCCATCATGCAGGCCTTTGAAAACGGCGGCCACGCCTACCACGCCACCATGCCCACCGACGGCCTGCTCCGGCTGCACGAAGTGATGAAGGAGGCCGAAGCTGCCGGCTTCGACACCCTGCGTGCCAAACAGATTGAGCTGGGTGAAAAAATGCGCCGCCTGCTTGAAGCCGAAGGCTTCCCCAGCGTGGCCGCCGCAGGCTTCCAAGCGCCCGGCGTGGTGGTGTCCTACACCGAAAACCCCGACATCCAAAGCGGCAAAGCCTTTGTCGGCCACGGCGTTCAGACGGCCTCCGGCGTCCCCCTGCAATGCGGCGAACGCGCCGATTTCCGTACCTTCCGCCTTGGCCTCTTCGGCTTGGACAAACTCGCCGACCCCGACCGCACCGTGCAAACCTTCGCCGAGGTGCTGGCAAAAGTGAAACAGGCCGTCTGAAAGCCGGTTTAAACGGCGCAAACTGCCTGATGCAGAGAGGCCGTCTGAAAACCCGAAAAGGGGGTTTTCAGACGGCCTCTTTTCATCCCAAACGGGCAGACGCACACGGCCAAAGGCACACCCGCATCCGGTTTACGAAAGGCCGAGACCTTTGCAAAAAAGCCCTTCCTTCGACAGCCGGAACCCAAACACAGGTTTTCGGCCGTTTCCTCCCCCAATCACTCCTAATTTTACCCAAATACCCCCTTAATCCTCCCCGGATACCGGATTATCAGGCATCCGGGCCGCCTTTTAGGCGGCAACAGGCACACTTAGCCTGTTAGCCGCTTTCAACAGGTTTAAACACATCGCCTTCAGATGGCTCTGCGCACTCACCTTGAGTAGACCAAAATAGGCTGCCCGGGCGTAGCGGAATTTACGGTGCAGCGTCCCGAAGCTTTGTTCGACCACATAACGGGTCTTCGACAAATAGCGGTTACGTTTGGTTTGCGCTTCCGTCAGCGGACGGTTGCGGTGGGCTTTGCGCATAATGCCGTCCTGCAACCGATGCTCTTTCAGATGTTGTCGGTTTTCCTTACTGTCATAGCCTTTATCGGTATAGACGGTCGTACCTTCGGCAATACCTTCCAACAAAGGCGACAG